>NZ_LSIX01000160.1:0-5474 GCF_001556475.1 Methylobacterium sp. CCH5-D2
GCGCCAGCCTCGGCGAGCCCGAGGTCGCGGCGCGCGTCGCCGCCGAGGGGCCGCGCCTGATCGACTGGCTCGTCCGCGTCGGCGTCGCCTTCGACCGGGCGGAGGACGGGGCGCTCGCCCTCGGCCTCGAGGCGGCCCACGGCCGGCGGCGCATCGTTCGCGCGGGCGGCGACGCCACGGGCGCGCGCGTCCTCGAGGGCTTGGTCCGGGCGGTGCAGGGTGCGCCCTCCGTCGAGGTCGTGGTCGCCACGGTCCGTGACCTCCTCCGCGACGGGCACGGCGCGGTGGCGGGCGTGGTCTGCGAGCGGGACGGCGTGCCCTTCCGCATCCCGGCCCGCGCCGTGGTTCTGGCCACCGGCGGGCTCGGCGCGCTCTACGCGGCCACCACCAACCCGCGCGGCGCCACCGGCCGCGGCCTCGCGCTCGCGGCGCGTGCCGGGGCGGTGATGCGCGACATGGAGTTCGTGCAGTTCCACCCGACCGCCATCGCGGCCGGCGCCGACCCGATGCCGCTCGCCACCGAGGCGCTGCGGGGGGAGGGGGCCCGGCTCGTGGACGAGCACGGCGAGCCGGTGATGGCCGGCGTCGCGGGCGGCGACCTCGCCCCCCGGGACGTGGTGGCGCGCGGCATCTTCGGGGCGCTGGCCCGGGGCCGGAGCGTCCATCTCGACACGCGCGGCGCGCTCGGCCACCGCATGGCCGCCCGCTTCCCCACCGTGGCGGCGCTCTGCGCGGCGGCGGGCATCGACCCGGCCGTGCAGGCGATTCCCGTGCGGCCGGCGGCCCACTACCACATGGGCGGCGTGAAGGTGGACGCCCACGGCGCCACCTCGGTGCCGGGCCTCTACGCCTGCGGCGAGGTCGCCTCCACGGGGCTGCACGGGGCGAACCGGCTCGCCAGCAACTCGCTCCTCGAAGGGCTGGCCTTCGCGGGCTTCATCGCGAACTTCATCGCGGACGGGCTCGCGGCGGCGCCGGGCCCCGCGCGGCCGCAGACGGGCGCGCCCCGACCGCCAGCCGACCTCGCCCCGATCCGCGCCCTGATGGAGGCCCGGGTCGGCGTGGTGCGGGACGAGGCGGGCCTCACCGAGGCCGTCGCCCGGCTCGCGCCGCGGGCGGCCACATGCGACGCCGCCCTCGTCGCGCTCCTCGTCGCGCACGCCGCGCTCGGCCGGCGGGAGAGCCGCGGGGCGCACTGGCGCAGCGACTTCGGCGGACAGGTGCCCGCCCGCCACAGCGAGACCACCCTCGGCGCCGTGCTCGCCGAGACCGAACCGGCGGCCCGCGAGGCCGCGGAGGCCCTGGCCCGATGAGCGACCTTCTCCCTCTCCCGCGGCTCCTAGTGGAGCCCGTCGTGCGCGCCGCCCTCTTGGAGGATCTCGGCCGGGCCGGCGACATCACCACGGACGCGATCGTGCCGCCCGAGGCCCGCCTCGAGGGCGTGATCGCGGCCCGCCAGCACGGCGTGATCGCGGGCGTGGACTGCGCCCGCATCGCCTTCGAGCTGATCGATCCGGCGGTCTCCGTCGCGGTCGAGCGGCCGGACGGCGCCCGCGTCGCGCCGGGCGACACGGTGCTGCGCCTCGCCGGGCCGGCCCGCGCCGTACTCACCGCCGAGCGCGTCGCCCTCAACCTGCTCTGCCGCCTCTCGGGCGTGGCCACCGCCACCGCGGGCCTCGTCGAGGCCGCGCGTCCCCACGGCAAGGCCGCGATCGTCTGCACCCGCAAGACGACGCCGGGCCTGCGCGCGCTGGAGAAGCACGCGGTGCGGGCCGGCGGCGGCTCGAACCACCGCTTCGGCCTCGACGACGCAGTGCTGATCAAGGACAACCACGTCGCGGTGGCGGGCGGCATCGTGCCGGCGATCGAGCGGGCCCGCGCGCGCGCCGGCCATCTCGTGAAGATCGAGGTCGAGGTCGACACCCTGGCCCAGCTGGAGGAGGCGCTCTCGGTCGGCGCCGACGCGGTTCTGCTCGACAACATGGATCCGGACACGCTCGGCCGCGCGGTCGCGATGATCGACAGGCGGGCCCTCTCCGAGGCCTCGGGCCGCATCACCCGTGAGACGGTCGGCGCGGTCGCGGCCTCGGGCGTGGACCTGATCTCCTGCGGCTGGATCACCCACAGCGCCGCGATCATCGACCTCGGCCTGGACGCCTGAGCACACAAAAGACGCGCGCTCCTCCGCGAAAGGGTCGCGGGAGAAGCGCGCGCTCGAAAGGTGGCCCGCGGTCTCAGGGGACGGGCGCGATCACTCAACCGTGATTCGGTTCGCGGGGCAGCCCGGTTCGCGTGAAAATTGTATACGATATGCGGTCGATGTCGCTCGTTCAGCCGCACGCGGCCGTTTATTCCCGTCTTACGGCCAAGCTGCCACAGTGTTGCCACGGGGTCACGAGGCCGGCGGAAGCGCGGCCGGAGCAGGTTTGAAGCTTGGCTTTGCGCGCGCGTCGTTTACCCGTTGGCGAGACGTCGCGCGCCATCGTGCGTGCCGACCAACCTGTCGCGTCCCGCACCTTCCCGCCTGCCTTCGAGAGACCTCGATGCGTCGTTCCGCCACCGCCCTCGCCGGGCTCGCCTGCGCCGCCGCGGCCTGGGCCTCGCCCGCGCTCGCCTACGAGATCGATCCGCTGACCCGCCAGCCCCTCGACAACGCCCTCACGGTGCGCGTGCGCCCGCAGGCGGTCGAGACCGTGGCCGTGCCGGTCTCCAACGCCTCGCTCAACGCCGCCGACCCGCTGGCCTCCGCGGTCCCGCAGATGTCGGCGATCCCGCGCGAGACGGTGGCCTATAACGGTCCCTACGGCGCCGGCACCATCGTGGTGTCGACGGCCGAGCGGCGGCTCTACTACGTGCTCGGCGGCGGCCAGGCCCTGCGCTACGGCGTCGGCGTCGGCCGCCCGGGCTTCACCTGGGGCGGCGTGCAGACCATCACGATGAAGCGCGAGTGGCCGGATTGGCGCCCGCCCGCCACGATGCTGCGCCGCCGGCCCGACCTGCCGCGCTACATGAAGGGCGGCATCGAGAACCCGCTCGGCGCTCGCGCGATGTATCTCGGCGGCACCATCTACCGCATCCACGGCTCGAACGAGCCGGAGAGCATCGGCACCGCCGTCTCGTCGGGCTGCATCCGCATGACCAACGAGGACGTCACCGACCTCTACACCCGCACGAAGGTGGGCACGAAGGTCATCGTCCAGCGCTGAGCGCCGGACGCATCCATTCTGAGCGGGCCGGCGGCGACGCAGGCCTTTTTTCGCGCACGCGCACGGAGTTCGTCGGATCCCCTCTCCCCGCTGCGCGGGGAGAGGGGGAGCCCTCGCGATCGCGCGGGGGCGTTCTCAGTGGCAGCCGCAGGAGCCGCCGCCGCATCCACCGCCGGCCGCCTTGGCCTTGAGGTCGGCCTGTCCCCGCCTGTCGCGGTCGAGGCCGCGCTCGGCCAGCTCCTTCAGGTAGGTCTGCCAGCGGTCGCCGTACTGCGCGCCCAGCTCGTGCAGGTAGCCCCAGCCGTAGATGCCGGTGTCGTGCATGTCGTCGAAGGCGAGCTTCACCGCGTAGTTGCCCACCGGCTGCACCGATAGGATCTCGACGTTGCGCTTGCCGCCGATGACCTTGCGCTCGGCCGGCGAGTGACCCTGCACCTCGGCGGACGGGCTCGAGATCCGCAGGTACTCGGCCGGCAGGTCGAAGCGCCCTCCGTCGTCGAAGGCCAGTTTGAGGACGCGCCTGTCCGCGGACAGGCGGATCTCGGTGGGCCAGCGTTCCTCGCTCACGGTCCAATCTCCCTGGAAGCGTTCCGCGCCCACGCTTGCTCCGCGGCGCGCATCCCCTCATATGCCAAGGCATGCCAGGTTCGTCACCCGACGTATCGCCCGCCACGCCGCAGAGCACCGAGTTCCGTATGTGGGGTCCGCGTACCGACACCGCCGCGCCCGTGACGCCGCTGATCGACCCGTTCCAGCGGGCGATCACCTATCTGCGCATCTCCGTCACGGATCGCTGCGACCTGCGCTGCGTCTACTGCATGGCGGAGGAGATGAACTTCCTGCCCAAGCGCGACCTGCTCACGCTGGAGGAGCTGGACCGGCTCTGCGGCGTGTTCATCGCGCGGGGCGTGCGCAAGCTTCGCATCACGGGCGGCGAGCCCCTGGTCCGGCGCGACATCCTGCACCTGTTCCGGCGGCTCTCGCGCCACCTCGATTCGGGGGCGCTGCAGGAGCTGACGCTGACCACCAACGGCACGCAGCTCGGGCGCTTCGCGGGTGAGCTCGCCGACCTCGGCGTGCGCCGGGTCAACGTCTCGCTGGACACCCTCGACCCGGACAAGTTCCGGGCGATCACCCGGCGCGGCGACCTGAAGGTCGTGCTCGACGGGATCGCGGCGGCGCGCGAGGCGGGGATCAAGGTGAAGATCAACGCGGTGGCGCTGAAGGGCGTCAACGAGCACGAGATCGCCGACATGATCGCCTGGGCCCACGGGCTCGGCATGGAGATGACGCTGATCGAGGTGATGCCGCTCGGCGAGGTCGAGGGCGACCGCACCGACCAGTTCCTGCCGCTCTCGGTGGCCCGCGCGCGCCTCGAGGAGCGCTGGACCCTGACCCCGCTGCCCGACCGCACCGGCGGTCCGGCCCGCTACGTCCGGGTCGAGGAGACGGGCGGGCGGCTCGGCTTCATCACGCCGCTGACCCACAATTTCTGCGAGAGCTGCAACCGGGTGCGCCTGACCTGTACCGGCAAGCTCTACATGTGCCTCGGCCAGGAGGACGCGGCGGACCTGCGCGCGGCGCTCCGCGCCTCGCCCGACGACGCGCTGGTGACGCAGGCGGTGATCGACGCGATCGCCCGCAAGCCGAAGGGGCACGACTTCGTCATCGAGCGCCAGCGCAAGGCGGCGGTGCCGCGCCACATGAGCGTGACGGGCGGCTGAGGCGGGCGCGCCCGCTCAGCCCGCGGCGAGGTCGGGCGGCATGTAGGGGTGGCCCTCCGCGGTCAGGGCCCGGTCCACGGCCTCGATCGCCACCAGGATCCGCGTGAGGTCCTCGGCCATGGTGACGGGCGAGGGATCCATGCCGGCGATGCGGCGGGCCAGCCCGTCGCGCGCCCGCGCGAGGCTCGCCCGGGCTCGGTTGAGGGTCTGTACGGCCTCCGCGGTCATCGCGCGTCCTTCTCATCGCCTCGGATCGGGGCCTCGCACGAAGAAGCGGCCCCGCACGCCGTCGCGTGCGGGGCCGTCCGCGCGTCGAGCGGGTCCGTCGGCTCAGGGGCAGGCGCGGCGCACGCCGCCCTTGGCGATGTAGGTGCCGGTCCGCGGGTCGTAGGTGCGGAAGCGGCGCGCGCAGGCCTCCTCGGCCGAGCCGTCGGTCTCGGCATAGCCGTAGTTCACCGGGGCGTAGCCGTAACCCGCCGGGGCGTAGCCGCCGTAATAGCCGTCGTCGTAGCCGTAGCCCGGATAGCCGTAGCCGCCGTAGAGG
>NZ_LSIX01000161.1:0-19199 GCF_001556475.1 Methylobacterium sp. CCH5-D2
GGGTCCCGCCTGCACGCAGCTCCTGGCCTGGTTCGGGGCCGACGTGATCAAGGTGGAGCGGCCGGGCGCCGGCGACGTCACCCGCACGCAGCTGCGCCACGTGGACGACGCCGACGCGCTCTACTTCACGATGCTGAACTCCAACAAGCGCTCGCTGACGCTCGACACCAAGACGCCCCAGGGCAAGGAAGTGCTCGAGAAGCTGATCCGCGAATCCGACGTCATGGTCGAGAATTTCGGCCCCGGCGCGCTCGACCGCATGGGCTTCTCCTGGGCCCGCATCCAGGAGCTGAACTCCGGCATGATCCTCGCCTCGGTGAAGGGCTTCTCGGACGGTCACCACTACGAGGACCTGAAGGTCTACGAGAACGTGGCGCAGTGCGCGGGCGGCGCCGCCTCGACCACCGGCTTCTGGGACGGCCCGCCCACCGTGTCGGCCGCCGCGCTCGGCGACTCGAACACCGGCATGCATCTGGCCATCGGCATCCTCACGGCGCTCCATCAGAAGAACAAGACCGGCGAGGGCCAGAAGGTCGCCGTCTCGATGCAGGATTCGGTGATCAACCTCTGCCGCGTGAAGCTGCGCGACCAGCAGCGCCTCGACGCGCTCGGCTACCTCGAGGAGTACCCGCAGTACCCGCACGGCGAGTTCTCGGACGTGGTGCCGCGCGGCGGCAACGCGGGCGGCGGCGGTCAGCCGGGCTGGGTGCTCAAGTGCAAGGGCTGGCAGTCGGACCCGAACGCCTACATCTACTTCACGATCCAGGGCCATGCCTGGGCCCCGATCTGCAAGGCGCTCGGCAAGCCCGAGTGGATCGACGACCCGGCCTACAACACGCCCCGCGCGCGCCAGGACAAGATCTTCCAGATCTTCGCTTTCATCGAGGATTGGCTGGCCGACAAGACCAAGTTCGAGGCGGTCGACATCCTGCGCAAGTTCGACATCCCCTGCGCGCCGGTTCTCTCGATGAAGGAGATCGCCGACGATCCGTCGCTGCGCGCCAGCGGCACGATCGTCGAGGTGCCCCACCCGAAGCTCGGCAAGTACCTGACCGTCGGCAGCCCGATCAAGTTCTCCGGCATGGACGTCGAGGTGAAGGCCTCGCCGCTCTTGGGCGAGCACACCAGCGAGGTGCTGCAGGACCTCGGCTACACGCCCGAGCAGATCAAGGCGCTGCAGGAAGCGCGCGCGGTCTGACGTCAGCCCGGGCCGCGCCCTCCCGGCGCGGCTCGACGGCTCCGGTTCCAAGAGACGGCGCGTCCCCGACGGGGCGCGCCGTCTCGTCGTTTTGCCCCGTCTCCCGATCAATTGACCGTGCGAAGGGCCGCTCGGGGTGGATTTCGTTGAAAAACTCCCAGGCGGCGCGCCAAGTATTGCACAACATAGGTCGTAGGAGAATATATGTCTTCTATCGACCAGACGATGCCACGATCGCAACGTATCCTGAGGGGCGCGGCAGCAAGATTTTGTCCGACAGGCTCCGGGCGCGATACTACTTCGGACCGGCCCCGAGTTTTTCAACGAAATCGGTAGTGAGCGGACGTTAGGCGTCGTCATCATCCGGCGCGCCCGGTCGGAAGGTGATGGAGACGGAGCGCGCACGGATCAGACCATCCAAGCCGTAGCAGGGCTCAAGCTCGATCTCGATGTCTCCTGGCAACGGATCGAGCGCAAGGTAGCCCCGCCGTTCGGGGCGGTCAGGCGCACAGCGCAGGATCAGCCCACCGATGACGTTCTGTTTGCTGAAGCCATCGAGTTGCAGATCCATGATCCCATCAAGGGCAAACGACACGATAGCCTTTCGTTCGAGCACGAGAAAGCCGCCCTCGCCGACCTTGTCCGTCGTGATCCAGCCATGAAGGCGAAGCGTGCTCTGCCCTTTGCGTCGAAGATCGAGGCTCAAAATCTCAGCGTCGTGAAAGCTCGGGACGCGACCGAACCAACGCAGAAGCTCCGCGCCGCCGGGCACTTCACGGTAGATCGCTTCATCCTGTTCGCCCACCATGGAGGGCATTCAGCCATGGGTATGGTGGGTCCGCAACGGGTCGCGAGCAGCCTCTTGCATGGCTGAGCTGATGGAGTTGTGATCCTGGGCAGGCGGCGACGCCGCGGCGGGGTCGCCGGCGCCGTCAGTCCGCACCTGTCCCGGTCTCAGGCCTCTGCCGGATTGTCCAGGAAGAACGACACGGCGCGGGTCACCACGTCCGGGTTCCAGGCGTGCGGCCCCTCGTACTCCACGTAGGTCAGGTCATAGCCCGCCTCCCGAAGCAGGCGCGCGTGCCTGCGGGCGCTGCGGTCGATCGGGATCTGCTCGTCCCGCGTGCCGTGCGAGAGGAAGAGGCGCGGGCTGCCCGCCTGCATCTGCACCGTCAGGAAGCCGGCCGACGAGACGACGACGTGGCTCGCGAGATCGCCGTTGGTGAGGCCCATCGACATGGCGTAGCTGCCCCCGTCCGAGTGGCCCGCGAAGGCGAGGCGGCGCGGGTCGATCAGGTAGCGCGCGAAGACGTGGGCGAGGGCCTCGTCGAGCCGCTCCCGGTCCGGGCCGTTGCCGGCGATCACGAGGTCCCAGGTCGGGAAGAGGGATTGCGGCGCGAGCAGCAGGAAGCCGCGGGCGCGCGCGTGCTCCTCCAGCATCGGCAGGATGCGCTCGGCGCTGCCGCCGCCGCCGTGGAAGAGCACCGCGAGCGGGGAGGGGGCCCGCGGGTCGATCCCCTCCGGCACCACCAGCACCGCGTCGCGCTCCGGGAACAGCCCGAGGGCGTGGCGGCCCGGCGGCAGCGGCTCACGGTCGGGCAGGCGCGGGCGCGCGCTCAGGCGGCCCGCCAGGGCGGGATCGAGCGGGAGGCCGTCGAGCATCGGGAACTCCGGGTCCGTAAACGAGAAACGCCGCGGCCCCCGGGAGGGCCGCGGCGCGGGGCGTTCGCCTCAGGGGAGGCGGCGCATCAGGCCTTCTTCTTGAGCTGGCTCTGCGGGTTGAGGTTGCCGATGTTGCCGCTCTCGCTGCCCGCCTGCGGGTCGATCACCGCGTTGATCAGCGTCGGCTTGCCCGAGTCCATCGCCGCATCCACGGCCCGCTTCAGCTCGTCCGGGGTGGTGACGTTCACGCCGACGCCCCCGAAGGCCTCCATCATCCGGTCGTAGCGGGAATCCTTCACGAAGACCGTGGTGCCGGGGTCGCGCCCGGTCGGGTCCGTGTCGGTGCCGCGGTAGATGCCGTTGTTGTTGAAGACCACGATGCAGACCGGCAGGTCGTACCGGCAGATCGTCTCGACCTCCATGCCGGAGAAGCCGAAGGCCGAGTCGCCCTCGACCGCCAGCACCGGCTTGCCGGTCTCGATGGCGGCCGCGACCGCGAAGCCCATGCCGATGCCCATCACGCCCCAGGTGCCCACGTCCAGGCGCTTGCGCGGCTGGTACATGTCGATGACGCCGCGGGCGAGGTCGAGGGTGTTGGCGCCCTCGTTGACGAGGATCGCGTCGGGCCGCTCCGCGATGACGGTCTTGAGGGCGCCGAGCGCGCCGTGGAAGTCCATCGGGGCGACGTTGCGACGGAGCTTCTGCTCCATCTTGGCGACGTTGGCCTCCTTCTTGGACTTCAGCGTGTCGAGCCACGCGGAGGGCGGCGCCTTCCAGTCCTTGCCCATCCCGTCGAGGAGCGCCTGCACGCAGGAGCCGATGTCGCCCACCACCGGCGCGACGATCTCGACGTTCGAGTCCATCTCCTTCGGCTCGATGTCGATCTGGATGAACTTCTTCGAGCCCGGCGCGCCCCAGGTCTTGCCCTTGCCGTGCGACAGGAGCCAGTTCAGGCGGGCGCCGACCAGCAGGACGACGTCGGAATCCTTGAGCGCCGTGGAGCGCGCCGCGCCCGCCGAGAGCGGGTGGGTGTCGGGCAGCAGGCCCTTGGCCATGCTCATCGGCACGTAGGGGATGCCGCTCTGCTCGACGAGCGCGCGCACTGCCTCGTCGGCCTGGGCGTAGGCCGCACCCTTGCCGAGCACGATGAGCGGGCGCTCAGCGGTCTTGAGCACGTCGAGGGCCCGCCGGATCGCGTCCTCGCCCGGGCGCTGGGCCGGGGCCGGATCGATCACCTTGACCAGCGACGCCTCGCCGGCCGCGGCGTCCATCACCTGCGAGAACAGCTTGGCGGGCAGGTCGAGGTAGACGCCGCCCGGACGGCCCGAGCAGGCCGCGCGGATGGCGCGCGCCACGCCGATGCCGATGTCGCAGGCGTGCAGCACGCGGAAGGCCGCCTTGCAGAGGGGCTTGGCGACGGCGAGCTGGTCCATCTCCTCGTAGTCGCCCTGCTGCAGGTCGACGATCTCGCGCTCGGAGGAGCCCGAGATCAGGATCATCGGGAAGCAGTTGGTGGTGGCGTTGGCCAGCGCCGTCAGGCCGTTGAGGAAGCCCGGGGCCGAGACCGTGAGGCAGACGCCCGGCTTCTTGGTGAGGTAGCCCGCGATCGCCGCCGCGTTGCCGGCGTTCTGCTCGTGGCGGAAGGAGACGACGCGCATGCCGCGGCCCTGCGCGAGGCGGCCGAGATCGGTGATCGGGATGCCCGGAACGCCGTAGATGGTCTCGATGCCGTTGAGCTTCAGCGCGTCGATGACGAGGTTGAAGCCGTCGGTGAGTTCCGGCTCGTCGGCGGCGGGGCTCTCGATGTGATCGACCTTCTCCTCGACGCGGTCGAGCGGGATCCGGTCCTGGGCGCTCGTCTCGCGAATGCTCGGATCTTGGGCGTTGCGGTCCATGGTTTCCTCCTGCGTCTCGTCCGCGGCGCCGCCTTCGGGCGGTCTGGTCGGGTGGCGGGCACGGTCGGCGTCCGGGCCGGCCGGGGCTCGTGAAGCGTCGCGCCGCGCCGCCGACGGTCTCGGCCCGCCTTGACGGGGCCGAGTTCGGCAGTGAACATCCGGCCCGCCGGCCTCAACGCCGCTCGGGTCGGGATCCCGCGGCGCGAGACCCATCTTCTTCCGTTTTGGTCTACTGTATACCAGGCGAGACTGTGCCGATTCGCCCGGGGTGTCAATTGGCATGCCAGAGGCCGAGTGACAGAGCGGCGGTTTCGTCTAGCTGGGCGGAAGGCGGCGCAGGGCACGGCAACCGCACGCTCAAGGATCGGCCTCGCTGCGCTCAGCGCGCCCGCTCTCTCCCTGCACGCGGAGAGTGAAGAGCGTCACGGGCCCCGAGCCGTGCGGGCGCGCGCCGCCCATCGCCGGCCGTGGCCGGTGAGGTGCGTCCTCCGTGTCCCGCACGCCCGGACCTACGTGTCTCGGGCACCGGGGAACAGAGCCGCGCAGCGGCGCGACCGCACGGCACGCCGCGGATATCCTACAGGTTCCGGTCGATGGGGCCTGTCGGGCTTTCACCGCCGTCATTGCCGAGGGCTTGCCGGAGCGCTCGCCGAGCGAAGCCGGGATCCATGCACACCGAAGCATCGGGACGACGCGCGGCTTTGTTCATGGACCGCGGGTTCCGCTTCGCGGCTCCGAGGTGACGGAGGACGGACCATACCAAGGCGATCGGCCGGAAGCCGGATCGCGCGGATCCTTGGTGCGGATACTTGGCTTCAGTCCCGGGGCAGAGCCCGGGCCGCAGGCGACCCACGCCACAGGCAACCGGGGAGCCCGAACGCTCCGCCTCTCCGCGGCCGGATCAGGCGATGATCCAGGTCAGGCAGAACAGGGCCGCGAAGAAAGCCCCCGATGTGACCGTCACGGCCACGACTTCACGATGCTGGAGCAGGAGGTTTTCGGCGGCGGTGGTCATGGCGGCGGACTGGCGTTTGTCTCTGCTCCCACCATAGCGGTCCGGGGGGCGGTTTGCGACGGCGCGAAGTGGTTAACGAAGCATGAAGGTCGGCCTTGTCGCCCCCCCGCAACACCCGCCGACGGCCCCGCCGAGGCCTGCCGCTCGACGCGGCGCAGGCTCCGGTCCACGGTGGGCTGGCGCCGTGCCGCGCGCCGAACGCGTGCAGACCCGCGACGCGGGCGGCGTCGTTCACCCGGTCGCGCCCGAACAGGAGGCGGATTCCACAACGCGATCGGCCCGTCCGCCGCGGAGGCCCGGTCGGCGAAGCGCGGCATCAGATCTGCCCTCCCGGAACCCGCCCGACCGCGTCGAGCGCGGTGTCGCCCGGGAGCACCCGGGCTCGGCCGGTCCTCGGCGACGGCCGCCCTTCCGGCCTCCCGCGCCGCGGCGGCGATCGCGGCCTCGTCGGCGCGGTCGGCGGGGCCGCGCAGGGGCACGTCGAGGGGCATGATCGCGACCGGAGGGCCGGCTGAGTGCGCCGCCGTCTTCCGCGCGCCGCCGGGGCGCTGCCCGCCGCCGCCTGGATCGAGGGCTTCCTCGAGGACAGCGGCACGGTGCTGATTCACGGCGAGGGCCTGCTCGGCGTGGTGGACGACTGGCTCTCCGGCCTCGATCCCGAGACCTTCACCGAATTGCTGCCGCTGGTGCGCCGCACCGTCGCGACGATCGCCGCGCCCGAGCGCCGGATGATCGGCGAGGCGCTGGCCCGGCCGGGCGGCGCGCCCGTCGCCGGGCCGGCCGGGCCCGAATTCTTCGACGCGGCGCGGGCCGCGCAGGTGCTGCCCATCCTGCGCCTCCTGCTCGGGCCCGAGCCGGCACGCACGACCCGAGACGCCGCATGAGCGAGACCGACTGCGCGGACGAGGCCGAGCGCCTGCGCCGCTGGCGCCTCGTCCTGGGCGGGGGGCCGTCGGACGGCACGCAGGTCCGCCTCCGCGAGCACGACCTGCGCCTCGACCGGGCGATGGGCGCCCTCTACGATTCCGACCGTACGGGGTCCTTGAGCGCCTCCGCTCCCTCGGTGCCGCGCTGGCTCGGCGACATCCGCGAAGCTTCCCGGCCTCGGTGGTGCAGGTGATGCAGCGCGACGCCTTCGAGCGGCTCGACCTCAAGCGCATGCTGGCCGAGCCCGAGATGCTGGAGGCGGTCCAGCCCGACGTGAGCCTCGTCTCGACCCTGATCTCCATGCGCGCGCTCCTCGGCGGCGGCACGGACATCAACCGGGCGGTCGGCTACTGCGCCCAGCGCATCACCCGACCGGAGGACACGGTCCTGGTCCTGATCTCCGACCTCTACGAGGGCGGGGTCGAGGCGGGGCTGCTGGCTCAAGCCCAGCGCCTCGTCGCCTCGGGCGTGCAGATGGTGGCCCTGCTGGCGCTCTCCGACGAGGGGGTGCCCGCCTACGACCGGGGGCTCGCCGCCCGCCTCGCGGCGCTCGGCGTGCCCGCCTTCGGCTGCACGCCCGACCGCTCCCCGGAGATGATGGCGGCGATCCGCAAGCAGGACCTCGCCGCCTGGGCGGCCGGCGCCGGCATCGCGGCGGTGCCGGCCGATGCCGGCGCCCGTTGACCCGGCCGCCGGCGAGGATCGGCGCGGCGATCAGGCCGCGGCGTCGTCCGCGTCGAGAATGGTTTCGAGGTCTCCCACCAGCGCGTCGAGCTGGTCGGGCGTCGCCTTGAGCTTGAGCTTCGTGCCGTCCTGCGTCTCGACCGCGATCTCGACATGGTCGTCGACGCGCGCGGCGAGCGCCTCCTTGATGGTGTAGGTCGTCACGTCCTTGGCCATGAAGCCGTCCCTTGCTGAAGTTGACGGGTTGGCAAGAGGGACGGCGCGCCGATGGTTCCTCACCCGCGACGACGGCGCCCGGGGATCCCCCGATTCCACACCCTGCGCGTGCCGAGGCTATGGATCGACCGCGTCGGGCGGGGGCTGCGAGCCCGAAAAAGGCCCGCCGCGGCCTGGGCCGGGCGGGCGAGGACGTGCGTCACCGATCCCGGGGGACGCTCGTCGAGGGGATCGATCGAGGCCCGGGGACCGACCGCGCCATCATTCGCGCTCGGGGCCGCGCGTGCAACGACTCCGGCACGACAGCGGATCGGGGAATGTAACGGCCGCCGCGGGACCGCGCGTCGTCCGGCGTTTCCGCCGCGCCGCCCCGTCGGCCGCCCGCCCGGCACCGGGCATCCGGTCCGCGGCGCGTGCGAGATGCGCGGCCCGGGGCGACAGGGCGACGCCGCTCAGTTGGTTATCCTGACGGACGAGAGGGCGGCGGTGAAGAGCTGCTGCATGGCTTGGTTGATGTCTCCGTTCGTGGTGACGGAAAAATACAGCCCGTCCGTGGCGCAGTCGCTGAGCAGGGGGCCGATCTTGTTCTCGAACGGCTTGACGTACGCGTTGTAGAAGTCGTTGTCGTACAAAGGTAGGTACTGGGTATAGATGACGCCGATCTTGATGTTTTTGTTCTTCATCGCCTGGCAAGTGTCGGGATTGATCGCGCTGATGAAGCGGTTGCCGTTGATCTTGAACCCTGCGCTCTGATTGCTCATCTTGCCGTCGATCGGCGTGTCCTGCACGCCGTCCGTCACGAAGAACAGGAACCGGATCGGATCCAGGGGGGTCACGCCCGTGCCGCTCGCCGGGATGGTGGCGGTCATCTTGGCGATCGCGCGCTCGAAGGCCGTCTGGTTGTCGCGCTGGTCCTGATAGGAGTAGGCGAGGTCGATCTGGCCCGATGCGGTCCTCACTTGGTCGAGGTTGTTCGTCAGCTGGATCAGGCGCGTCTGGATGTCGCTGAACGTCCACATCTCCATGCGGAACTGCTGGATCAGGCTCATGCTCGATTTGGCCGAGTCCACGAGGTTCGCGACCGCGTCCCGAAGGACTTGGATGCGCAGCTTTACATTGTTCCTTTTGGCGATATTGTAGTTGTCGTTAGTGTTCTCGGTTCCGTTGCTGTTGAGGAGGTGGCAGGCGAAGGCGCAGCCGCCGGCCACGCGCTTCATGTTGCTGATGTCGGCGGCCGTGGCGGCGAGCCCCATCGAGGGGGAGTTGTCGAGCAGCAGGTAGAAGTCGATGTACTGGGCCACGTTGCGCAGGCTGCCGGACTGGCCCGAGATGCCCATGGTGGGCACCTTCATCAGGTTGCCGAGCGTCGTCCTCACGGTCGCCGTGTACGTGGCGTTCAGGCCGACCTGCGAGACGCCGGGGATCGGGACGGGAACGAAAGAGGTGACGGTGACGCCCGGCACCTTGGCCGCGTCCGCCATGAACTGCGCGCGGGCGCTGTCCAGCATGTCGGCGGTGATCGTGTTCGTCTTGCGCGCGATGATGCCGAGGACCGCGGCGTCGATGGCCGCGTCCAGCTGGGCCTTGGCGGCGTTGCGCCGGCCGTAATCGACGGCCGCGCCCGCCGCGAAGAGGATCGGCATGGCGAGCAGCGCGAAGGTGAGTGCGACCTGCCCGCCGCGCGCCTGGGCGAGGCGTGCGAGGAGCCCCTGGCCGCGCGGCCTGCGCCCCGCTCCGGCGCGCTGCGGCGAGGGCGTCAGTAGGTCGGGCATTTCGAACCTCCCGGCATGACGACCTCGCCCTTGTCGAGACGCTGGGCCCACGAGATCTGCCGGCTGAACACGAGGCCGCGCGGCCCGAAGATCCACCGGTAGAGATTCGAGCCGATGACCGGCGCGTAAGGGAGGCTGACCTCGGCCAGGACGTAGCGGGCGCCGTCGTAGTTGAACGTCGCGGGCGTCGCCGGCAGGCCGTTGGTTCCGTTGATGGTGAGCACGGGCCGCGCGTTCTGCGGGTAGCTGGAGCAGACGCCGCCGTACAGGTTGCCGGAGATCGTCTCGACGCCCATGGCGTGGATGGCGACCTGCAGGCTCGCGGTCGGGTAGGGCCGCATGATCGCGTCGGACGCACCGAGGATCGCGGCCATGTCGCCCGTCGTGGGGCTGCCGTTGGTGGCCCGGCCCGAGAGGTCGGCGATGGCGCGGGCGTAGAGCGTGACCTTGCGGCCGGTGTCGACGGCCCGCACCAGCTCCGTCAAGCCGAAATAGAGCGCGACCAGGAGCGGCAGCACCAGCGCGAACTCGATGGCGGCCACGCCGCGCGCATCGTCCCGGAAGCTGCCCGCTCGGCGGGCGATCGATGGCGGGGCGGCCATGCTAGGTGCCCGACGGGCAGGCGCTGGACGAGTTGAAGGGCTCGACCTGGAACACGGTGGCCGCCTGGAGGAGCCGGCGCCGGCCGGGCAGGGCGGCGTAGGCCGACCCGAGCAGCGGAAAGAACACGGGCACGTCCACGGCGGCCTGCACCACCATCACGTCGCTCGCCCGTGCGCAGGCATAGTTCGAGAACGTCGGGTTCCAGTCCGAGGTGCCGGTGCTCGGGTCGGTGACGGTGGGCTGGGCGGGCGAGGCCGCGCCGAAGCTCGCCGCCTTCGTGATGCTGATCCTCACGTTCGCGCAGGAGAACGTGGTGATCCGCGGACGTCCCCCCGGAAAGCACATCGCGGTGCGGAAGTTGCTGATCAGCGTCGCCTTGTCGGTGACGCCCGCATTCGCCGTCTGGAACTGTCCCGTGTAGATCTGACGGCCCGCATCGGTCACGGCCTGCTGCAGGATGCCCTGGCCGAAATAGGTGATGCCCGCCTCCAGGGAGGCGCCGGCCAGGGCCAGGAACGGCAGGGCCACGAGCCCGAACTCGACGGCCGTCGCCCCGCTGCGGGACGCGGCGAAGCGGTATCGGGCACCCAGAACCGTGCGGCAGGCGTCGCCGAACGGCCGCCCGGTCCACGCTGCAACGATCCGTGTCGCCCGAGGGCCTGTCCTCATCGTCCGCCTGCGTCCGTCCGCTCCATCGCCCGTGGGGACGTATGGGAGAGGACGCACATCTATAGGTTGAACGTTTCGAAACCGTTGCCCGCCACGTCGCAGATAAGCGGCGTTGCTTGCACGATAGGACTCTATACGTCGCCGCCTATGTGCTGCGATGTACTGCGAGCGATCCGGGGTGCCCTTTGTTCTGATGAGCAATCGGATCCATTCGGCAGCCCGCGCGGATCTTCGCGCCGGCCGGGACCTGTAATCCGATGCCGCCTCCCCGTGGCGTCCCGTGTTCCGGCGCCGCTCCCCGATGGCCGCGCGATCCGGCGGGATGGCCGGTCGCGGGAGGTGTCTTCCCTCGGGCGGGTCGTCCGGTCAGCCCCTGACGCGCCCGACGAACCGATCGCCGTGATAGAGATCGACGATCTCTCCGGGTACGAGCAGGCAGGCGAGGTCGGCCTCGATGAGCGCGTCGAGATCGGTCTCGGCGTCGAGGCATACGAGGTCCGTGGTGACCGCGTTGCCCCGCGATGCGACGATGTGGTAGCCCTCGAGGAGCCGGCTGCCCAGTTCGGGCCTGGGACGCGTCTTGGGGTCCATCCGACGCGAAGCCTATATCTTGATGGTGCTCGCCTCGTTTCGGCCGAAGCATCCGGACAGGGCGGCCATCCTGCAGTTCAGGGCGGATTGGCAGTACGCCTTCAGGATGGCGCCCGGGACGCTGTATCCGGCGCCGCAATGCGAGGTTCCCGACCTGCCGAGTTCCCGGAGGAGCGAGAAGTCCGCCGCCTCGAGCTCGCTCCTCAGGCGGCGGCAGCGCGGAACGTTCGAGCGGCTGAAGATGTCGTCCTCGTGGGCCGGGGGCCTGCCCGGTCCATGGGCTGCCCAGCCATGGCCGCCCGTCAAAGCCTCGCTGAAGTAGAGGTAGTCGGGTCGGAAGCAGCTCAGGGCCTGCAACTGGGCGACATCGCAGATGTGGACCTTCTTCCAGGACGTCTGAACCAGACCGAGTTCACGAAGCTCGGCGAACTTCCGGCAGACATGCACCGTGGAGAGGCCGAGCGCGGCGGCGAGATCGCCCTGCGTGGCCGGCAGCGTGAAGGTCTCGGCCTGGACGGAGCCGATCCGGCCGAGGCGCCAGTACAACTCGCAGAGCAGGTGGCCGAGGCGCTCCGTTCCCGTGCGCTGGCCTAGGCTCATCAGCCACTCGCGCTGGATGGAGGACATCGCCAGCGCCTCTCCGGCCAGGGCCTTCTGGATCGCCGGCCGGCTCAGGCAGACCGTCGCGAGCGCTTCGTGAGAGATGTCCGCGCAGATGAGGTCGGTGAGGGCGCCGACGGAGTGATCGAGCAGGTATCCGTTGACGGGCGAGGCTTCCGTCAGGTCGCCGGGCAAGAGAAACCCGAGGATCTGCTGGCGCCCGTCCTCGAGCTGCTTGTAGCGGTAGGCCCAGCCCGAGAGGATCAGGCTGATGTACCGGCTGGCGAACCCCTCCTTGAAGACGTCGTCGCGGGCGGAAATGCGTCTCCGAGACCTTATGGTACTGCAGAACGCATCCTGGTCCGAATCCTCCAGATCGACGAGCCGGGCGATTGGTGCGCTGACCGTCATCGGCATGCTTTGCTCCTCCGAGGCGGATTGCTTCCTCCCTGTGTGGAATATCGAAAACTATGTCTTGGTGATAAAATCGGTGTTTTGGGATCGGATCTATGTCGTCCTTGTTTGGATTTATCCTGATTCTTCCTTGTGGCGGGATCGAATGCGGCGGATGTGGCCTGGTCGGTCGCGGTGCAATATCGGATCTGCGCAGCGATGGCGGCGTCGCTTGGGCCTTCTCGACGCCGCGCCGCGCGGGATGGCCGACGGGGAACGCCGCGGCGCTTTGCCCGGTGATCGCCCCGCCGTGCCCCCGCTCCGCCCCCGTTCAATCCGCGGGTGGGCGTCAGGGGGCCGGACAGGGCCTGCGCTCCTGCAGCGCGTCGGCGAGGCGCAGGGCCCAGCCGATGGCCGCGCCGAGCTCGCCCAGGGCCGCGCGGGGGACGGCGCCGCCCGCCCGCGCCGCATCGACGACCGCGCAGGCCCGCGAGAGGCGCCCGAATCCCATCAGGCCCGCTTCCGACTTGAGCCGGTGGACGAGGCTCAGACCGTCCGGGCTCGCAAGCTCGGCCTGGGACATCCGGGAGAGCGTCGCCATCGTCCCGCGGAGCAGGCCGAGCATCTCCTCGGCCCGCTCCGCGCCCAGGAGCATCGCCACCTGTCCGTGCGTCGCCGGGTCGAAATCGGGCATCGGATCGGGCATCGGATCAGCCATCGGGTCGGGAACGGGGGCATCTCGGCGCTCGGATCGGTCGAACCCGTTAGGCCACGGCCCGCCGGGGCCGTCACCTCAGCCTGATGGGCGGTTCGAGGTTCTCGAATAGACCCAACGGTCTAGTGCGCCGCGCTGCCGGGCGAGGTTGGCGCCGCCCCAGGCCGCGGCCGCCGACCTGTTCGGCACGCCGAGCGCCTTGAGCAGGGCCGCGACGTGGATCTTCACGGTGCCCTCGCCCAGCGCGAGCGACCGGGCGATCTCCTTGTTCGATTGTCCGGCGACGATCAGGTCGAGCACCTGGCGCTGGCGCGGCGTCAGCGACGCCGTCGGGTCCCCGGCGGGCTCTCCCCGGTTCGTCCCGCCCCTCGCGAGGGGCGCGGCCGCGCCGGGCCCCTGCGTCACGAAGGACGGCACGTAGACGAAGCCGTCGAAGACCATGCGCAGCGCCTGGATCAGCGCCTCCACGGACGATCCCTTCGGCACGAAGCCGTGGGCCCCGGTCCGCAGGGCGAGGAAGACGTCCTCGCGGTCGGTCGAACCGGACACCACGACGGTGAGCACGTCCGGGAAGCACTCCCGCACCGCCGAGAGGCTGGCGGCGCTCTCCATGCCCGGCATCGCGAGATCGAACAGGGCGACGCGGATGTCCGGCCGCTCGGCCAGCGCCTCGAGCGCTTCGTCGAGAGAGCCGACCTGATGCACCTCCGCGATCCCGAGGGGCCCCGTCAGAATGCTGGCGAGGGCGATGCGGAAGAACGGATCGTCGTCGGCGATGACGGCCGTGCCGGTGATGCGGGTCATCCTCGACGGTCCTCGAACGCGGCGCCCCCGCAACGACGATAGTCCAAGTAGCCTATTGCGCCTCGAAACAAGCCCGTGAAGCCTACTGGTCGCCTAGGCCTCATGTATCGTAGCGTTTTCGTGTGGATCAGGCGCGATCGGGTGCCGGGAGCGGGAGGCTCCCGTGCACGCGTCGATGTGCGAGCCGGGCAGGGATGCGGGACCCGGTCCGGACGACGGGTGCGACAGGCCGTGCATCCGGCCGCGCATCCGGCCGCGCATCCGAGCGCGTGACGATCTTCGGGTGGGGATGATCGCGGATGGCGTGGCTCGGATCGCGGGACGGGGTGCCGGAGGCGCCATCCGGGACGAAGGGCGTCACGTTCCACGGGCGGACGGTGGCGTGCCCGGCCCCTTGCGTCGCGGCGCTCGCGGTCGTCGTCCTCGGCCTCCTCGCCGCGCTCGGGGCCGCCCAGGGGATGCAGGCCTGGAACGCCCGGGTCGCCTCCGAGCGGTTCCAGGTCGCGGCGACCCGCGTGGCCTCCCTCGTCGAGGGGCGCATGGCCCGCTACGCCTACGCCGTCCAGGGCGCCCGCGGTGCCGTCGCGGTGGCCGGAGATGCGGGCATCACGCGGGCGGGCTTCGGCCACTACGCGCGGACCCGGGACGTCGACCGCGAGTTTCCCGGCGCGCGCGGGTTCGGGTTCATCCGCCGCGTGCCGGCCGCCGAGGTGGCGGCGTTCACGATGGCCGCGCGGCGCGACGGCGCCCCCGACTTCCAGATCCGCCAGCTCCAACCCCACGACGGCGAGCGCTGGGTGATCCAGTACGTCGAGCCGGTGGCCCGCAACGGGGAGGCCCTCGGCCTCGACGTCGCCTCCGAGGCGTACCGGCGCGCGGCCGCGCGCCAAGCCATGGAGACGGGCGCCGCGACCATGACGGCCCCGATCACGCTCGTGCAGGCGACGGGGCTGAAGGAGCGGGGCTTCCTGCTCTACCTGCCCGTCACGCGTCTCGAAGCCCCCGCCGGCACCCCGGACGAGCGCCGCGCCGCGACCGTGGGATGGACCTACGCGCCGCTCATCATCGACGAGGTCCTGGCCGGCCTCGACATCGACGGCGACGAGTTCGACGTCGCCATCCGGGACGTCTCGCCCGAGGCGGTCGTACGCTTCTACAGCGGTCAGGCGGCGGCGCCCGCCGGCGGCCTCGTCGCCACCCGGCGCCTGGCGATCCATGGCCGGACCTGGGAGGTCGAAGTGGCCGCGCGGCCGCCGTTCCTGGCGGGGCTGAACCGCGCGCGGCCGGTCACCGTCGCCGTCATCGTCTTCGTCGGCGCGCTGCTGGTCGCGGGCCTGATCTATCTCCACCTCGCCGGGCGGCGCCGCGACGTGCTCGCCGCCATCGAGACGGGGCGCCTCGCCGCCATCGTCGAGAGTGCCCAGGACGCCATCGTGGGCAAGACGCTCGAGGGCGTGATCACCGACTACAACCCGGCGGCCGAACAGCTGTTCGGCTACACGGCCGAGGAAGCGATCGGGCGGCGGGCGGAGGATCTGGTGGTCCCGGGCCATCTCCTGCGCGAGGAGGCGGAAGCCCTGGTCCGGATCCGGCAGGGCAGGGCGGTCGCGCCCTACTGCACGGTCCGCGCACGCAAGGACGGCGGCCTCGTGCCGGTCCAGGTCAGCGCCTCGCCCATCCGGGCGCCGGACGGCACGGTCTCCGGCGTCGCCACCGTCATCCGGGACATCACGCGCCAGGTCGAGAGCGAGGAGCGCATCCGTGCGGCCAACGCCTCCCTGGAGCGGCAGGTGGCCGAGCGGACCGCGGCGCTGAAGGCCGGCTCGGCGCTCCAGAGGGCCGTCCTCGACCATGCGGGCTACGCCGTCATCGCGACGGACATGCAGGGCACGATCACCCTGTTCAACCCGGCCGCCGAGCGGATGCTGGGCTACGCCGCCGACGCGCTGGTCGGCCGGGCGAGCCCGGCCCTCTTCCACGATCCGGTCGAGGTCGCGCAGCAGGCGCGGCGCCTGTCGCTGGAACTCGGACGGACGATCGAGCCGGGCTTCGAGGTCTTCGTCGCCAGGGCGCGGCTCGGCCAGCCCAATTCCGACGCCTGGACCTACCTGACCAGGGGCGGTGAGCGCCTACCGGTGCTGCTCAACGTCAGCATCCTGCGGGCGGAGGACGGGCAGGAACTCGGCTTCCTCGGCATCGCCATGGACCTCAGCGAGCGCCACCGGCACGAGGCCGAGATGCGGGCGGCCCAGGCCGGGACCTGGAGCTACGAGGTCGCCACCGGCCGCGTGCGCCTCTCCGCGGAATGCGCCCG
The DNA here is from genome assembly GCF_001556475.1 of Methylobacterium sp. CCH5-D2. Classification (NCBI taxonomy): domain Bacteria; kingdom Pseudomonadati; phylum Pseudomonadota; class Alphaproteobacteria; order Hyphomicrobiales; family Methylobacteriaceae; genus Methylobacterium; species Methylobacterium sp. CCH5-D2. The sequence continues at coordinate 16,059 of NZ_LSIX01000161.1, forward strand.
CCAGCACGGCCTGCCGGAGCGGGGGATCGAGATCGACGTCGCGCGCGAGTGGACGCGCCTCGCCCATCCCGACGACGTGCCCCAGGTCCTCGCCGACCTGGAGCGGGCCGTCGAGAGCGGCGGGAGCTACACCACCGAGTTCCGCATCCCGCTGCGGGAGGGCGGCATGCGCTGGATCGCGGCGATCGGCCGGGTCGAGACGGACGTCGGGGGACGCTCGAGGCGGGTCATCGGCCTGACCCTCGACATCTCCGCCCGCAAGGAGGCGGAGATCGCGCTCGCCGAGGCGAAGGCCGTGGCCGAGGCGGCCCGCGCCGAGGCCGAGCGGGCGAACCGGGCCAAGACGGACTTCCTGGCCGCGATGAGCCACGAGATCCGAACCCCGCTCAACGCCGTCATCGGCTTCACCGACCTCATGCTGGCCTCGGGCCGCCTCGACCCGGGCAACCGCCGTCAGGCCGAGCTCGTCCGGTCGTCGGGCAGCGCGCTCCTGACCGTCGTCAACGACATCCTCGACTTCTCGAAGGTCGAGGCCGGCGCCGTCGCGCTGGTCGAGCGCCCCTTCGCCCTGCCGGCCCTGGTCGAGACCTGCGTCCTGATCGTCAGGGGACAGGCCGACGCCAAGGGCCTCGACCTGCGGCTGCGGATGGACCCGGCCCTTCCGCGCTGGCTGCTGGGGGACGAGAACCGCCTCAGGCAGGTGCTGTTCAACCTGCTCAACAACGCGGTGAAGTTCACCGGCGCGGGTTCCATCACCCTCGACATCGCGCCCGAGGTCGGGATCGCGGGCGACGAGCGCCTGCACTTCCGCGTCATCGACACCGGCATCGGCATCCCGCAGGAGAAGCAGAGCTGGCTGTTCCAGCGCTTCAGCCAGGTCGACGGCTCGATCCAGCGGGATTACGGCGGCACCGGGCTCGGGCTCGCGATCTGCCGGCACCTCGTCAGGCTGATGGGCGGCGAGATCGGGGTCTCCTCCGTCGACGGGTGCGGCTCGACGTTCTGGTTCACCGTCCGCATGCCGCGGGCCTCGGCGCCGGAATCCGTGCCCGCCGTCGCCTCGGCCCCGGTGGCGCGGTGCGCCGGCCGGCTCCTGCTCGTCGACGACTCGCCGATCAACCGGGAGCTTGCCCGCGCCGTGCTCGAGGGGGCCGGGCACGCCGTCGTTGCCGTGGCGGACGGGCAGGCGGCCGTCGAGGCGGTCCGGGCGGGGGGCTTCGACCTCGTGCTGATGGACGTGCAGATGCCCGGCATGGACGGGATGACGGCCACGCGCCTGATCCGGAGCCTGCCCGGCGCGGCGGCGCGGCTGCCCGTCATCGCCATGACCGCCAACGTGCTCCCGGACCAGGTCGCGGCCTTCCACGAGGCGGGCATGGACGACCATGTCGGCAAGCCCTTCGACCGCGACACGCTCTGCGGGACCATCGAGCGCTGGCTGCCGGCCGGGCCGGCGCCCGCGGCGGCCGAGCGCGACGCGGCCGCCCGCAGCGCGGTGCGCCGCCTCCTCGCGCCGTCGCGCCTGCGCGAGGTCCTGCGCCACCTCGTCTGCGAACTCGATGTCGGCTTCGACGGGGATCCCGCCGTCGAGGAGGTGCGCGCACGGCTGCGCCACCGCGCGCACGCGCTCTCCTCCGCCGCGGCCATGATGGGCTTCTGCGACCTCGCCGCCGCCTGCCGCGACCTCGAGGCGCTCGACGAGGCGTCGTCGGCGGCCGACGGGCTCGACGGCTTCCTCGCCGTCCTCGCGCGGGTGCGGCGGCTGGCCGACCGCGCGGCGCGATCCGCCGAATCCATGCTCCGGGAGCTGGAGCGGGCGCCCGAGGCCTGCTCCGTGCGCACGAACTCGGCGTGAGGTCGCCCGACAGCGGGGCGGGGCGTCGCGACCCGGCGTCGCGCTACGCGATCTCGGCCTGCCCCCTCCGGTGATCGTGGCCGGCGATGACGCGGCCCAGGAGTTCGGTAAGACGCTCGCGCTCCGCGGGCGTCAGGCCCGCCACCGTCAGGGCGTGCGCGGCGCGCGCGGCCGGCTCCATCGCGCCGTGCAGCGCCGCGCCCTCTTCCGTCAAGCGGCAGATCTGCGCGCGGCGATCCGTCGGCGAGGTCGAGCGGCTGACCAATCCGCGGGCAGCCAGACGCTTGAGGGCGCCCGTCGTCGTCGTCCGGTCGAGGGCGACCGCGTTCGCCAGCGTGGTCTGGTCGGCTTCCCGCAGGTCGCGCAGCAGCGAGAGCAGGCTGTACTGCAGCGGCGTGACGCCGAAAGCGGCACAACGCTCTGAGAACAGGCTGACGTGGATCTGGTGCATCCGGCGCGCGAGGAAGCCGGGGCGCTCGGAGAGCGGCCAGAGCTGCGGTGCCGCCGGCGCCTCCGCCAGCGGCGCCTGCGTTGAAACGACATCCAGGCCCTCGTCCATCATCACGCTCAAATAATCCTTCCATCCTTGGCACGCCACATGCAGGATGCCGATACGAAGCATGCTTCGCATTTGGCAAGAACGAGGCCGGCCCGCGTCGGCCGGGATCACGAGGTCGAGAGATGGACAACGCTCCCTATGATCTGCGCCAAGACCCGCGCCGCTACGATCTGGTCCTGCGCGGCGGGCGCGTGATCTGCCCCGCCTCGGGCATCGACGGCATCCGCGACGTGGCGGTGCGGGACGGGCGCATCGCCGCGGTCGAGGAGACCATCCTGCCCTCCGCGGCGGCCGAGGTCGTCGACGTCTCCGGCAAGCTGGTGCTGCCGGGCATGATCGACACCCACGGGCACGTCTACCAGTACGTCACCGGCCGCTTCGGCCTGAACCCCGACATGGTCGGCGTGCGCTCGGGCGTCACCACGGTGATCGACCAGGGCGGCCCGAGCTGCATGACGCTCCCGGGTTTCCGCCACTTCATCGCCGAGCGGGCCGAGACGCGGGTGCTGGCCTTCCTGTCGGCCTATCTCGTGGGCGGCCTGGAGGGCCATTTCTACCCGAACCTCTACAGCCCGGACGGCGTCGACATCGACGCCACCGTGAAGTCGGCGGTCGAGAACCGCGACCTCGTGCGCGGCATCAAGGGGCACGCCGAGATCGGCGGCTTCGCCCGCTGGGGCATCAAGGTGATGGAGATGGCCGCCGAGATCAGCCGGCGGGCGGACCT
>NZ_LSIX01000162.1:0-27233 GCF_001556475.1 Methylobacterium sp. CCH5-D2
CCCGTGACGCAGGGCGGCGGCGATATCGCCGGCCCTGCCGTCGCGGTCGCGAACGCGCTCCGTCTTCACGGCGAAGACCCGGCTGTTGACGGCATCGCGGAACAGGACGGCCTCAACCGGCTCGATCCACCGCGTATCCGGCACGATCAGGACGATGAGCCCGGCGCGCCCGGCGCGCAGACGACGGAGCCGAGTGCTCTCCGGCTGGCAGCGCGGGACCGTACCAGCCCGTGAGCCCGTGCTCGTCGGGCGTGTCGAAGGCCATCCGTGCCTGCCCGGACGGCGCACAATCGCCACATCGCGCCTGCTGGCGCTCGACCCGGTGCTGGGCTGGGCGAGGACCAGCAGCCGGTGGTACCGGCTCGGGCCCGAACGGGACTTAAGCGATCTCATCCGGCTCGAGCGCGGGCTCCCCACCGCTTGGTCCCGGCCGCCGCACCGAGGGCTCCGCCGGTCCATCGGGCGGCGGGGCGCCAGGAACGCGGCAGAGCGGGTCGGTCGTCCCCGTGACGATGGACGCGAACGTGCCAAGTCGGGACCTGTCCGGCGGTCTTCCAGAGGTGGATGTTGAGGTTGCGCCGGTCCTGCGCGGTCCGGCCGTGGGCGACGATCTGGCCGATCACGGCCCGCCCTCGCGATCAGCCCGCTCGCCGACCCGCAGGGCCGCCGCGACGAGCGCGTCGATGGCCGGGCGAAGCCCGGCCGCGTCGAGATCCGGCCGGGCCTGGACCGCTTCCGAGAGCCCGATGGTCGCCACGTGCAGCTCGGCCAGCGTCCGGGTCATCGCGTCCCGCCCACGCCGGTAGGCCGAGATCCGGCGCCCGGCCAGAAGTGACAGGACCGCATAGCGGGCAACCTCGGTCGGGCCGATCCCGGCCGCCGCCATCTGGCGCAGGCGGACATCCTCGTCCTTGGTCAGGCGGAACGAGAGCAGCTCGGATCGGCGGGGTCGCTGGGCCAAAGCTGCACCGGGTACGAGGGGGCGAACCATGTGTATCACAATGTAGTGCTGGCTAGGAGAGCTGAAGCCCAAACCGCCGAGCCTCAGACCGGCCGCCGGGCGGTGACGCACAAGGCCGGAGCGGCGCCAGAGGCCATCGGAAACCCGCGCCCGGTTCGCGCCGGTTCCTGGCCGCGTCCCCCCGCAGCGGGCGCCGAGGCAGCGGGGCAGCGCATCGTTTGATATCGTCTCGCAATATGATATTGCTTTGCTGCCGAGGTCGGAGGGGATGACATGCGCGGGCGACGGACGCCGGAGCGGCAGGACAGCACGAAGCTCGTCTATCTGACGCTCGCGCTGCACGAGCGCCTGAGAGCGGCCGCTGCCGGGCGGGGGCAGAGCATCAACGCGCTGATCCTCGAAGCCTGCGAGGCTTACCTCGCGGGCGAGGCCACCGGGCCAGCGACCGAACTCGCACCGGTGCCCCCCCCTGCCAGCGCGCGAGACGGTCTCGAGGCCTCCGTGCTTTTGCGGGTCGACGCGATGCAGGCCGAGATCGATGCCCTGCGCGCCGATCTTGGCCGCCTCGCGTCGCAGGTCGTGGAGGTCGTGGAGGCGCAGGGGACCGATCCGGCCGCGCAGCATCCGAGCTCGGAGCTGCTGAGTTCGGAGCCGCGCTCGCAGCCCCCGGGCCCGGAGCGCGCGCCCGCCTGCCGCGCCGATGCTCCGGAGGATGTCCCGGAGGGTGTGGCGAAAGATGGGATCGTGGACGCTGTCGGAGCTGACGGCGTTCCGGCAGACCCGGCACCGCGGGACGCGCGGGCCTGCGTCGCCCGACCGGTGGCCGCCCGCTCCGCCCGCTCGCCGCTGAGCCGGCGCGAGCAGGTCAGGCGCACAGACCGCATCGGCGCGGCGCTCTACCTGCTGCTGGAGGAGGCCGGTCGCTCGATGGAGCGCGGCGCGCTCGCGCGGCTGCTGGGGGAGCGCGGCATCCTGGCCGAGGGCGACCGCCTCGACCAGATCATCGAGTACCGGACCCGGCCCGGCAAGCCGCTGTACATCCGGGACACGGCCGGGCCGCGCGGACGGATCCGCCACAACCCCGACGTGAACCTCCCGGACGACCTCCGAAGCGACGCTGCCCAGATCCTTGGTCGTCCTTGAAAGCACCCGTCCCGTACCGGCACGGCAGCACGGGCAACGGTTCGAGTGCGATGACTCTGCGTGAAGCACGAGAGCCTTCCCGATCAAAAGGGGCCGAGCCAGCGACAGGTCTGAGTTCAGTTTCAACTGATCAGCCGTCTAGGCATTGAATGTGGGTACAGGGGCGGCGCAGCGTGCATCTGCCATCGTTCGCCGCGGACTTGGCAACCGCAAAGGTGCAGGATCCTGTTCACGCCTGCCGTGGCGCCATCAGCGCAGTCCGGCGAGCGGCGCCTTCGAGAAGGCGATCCTGGAGGAACGGACGGGCCGATACGGCAGCGCAGTGTCTCAGTGCCCTGACGATAGCGGCCTCTCCGTCGCGCCCGCTCCGTCACGTTGTTCGACTCGATCGCCAGAGAGATCGGAGCCGCGGTGGGATATCGGTGACCGCACCTCGCGGAGGGCGTTGCTGATCGCGAGGTTGAACACCTCCTCGGAGCATGTGCGCTCGATGTCGGCGACGGCAGCGGCTCGAAGACCGAGCCACAGGCGGTCGTCCCTATACATCCGGATACAGCGTCGAGCGAACGCGTCCGGCTCCGAGGCACTCAGTGCCTCGCGCTCATGCGTCCAACCCATCTGGCTGAGCAGCAGATCTGTGAGCACGCATGGCAGTCCGTTCGCGGTCGCATCGATCACCTTGTAGGGGACGCCGGCGGCGAACTGTGTCGGCGCGACGAAGACGCGAGCCCGATCGTAGAGCGGGCGCAGATCCGGGACTTCGCCGTGCGACTCGACCACGTCGGAGAGCCTCCGCCGCACTGCCTCGCTCGCGAGATGCCCCGCAAGATGCAGGCGAGCATCTGGCAGAGCCGCTCGGACCCGCGGGAAGACCTCATCGATGAACCAAAGGACGGAGTCCGTGTTGGGCGACGTCCAATCGGCCCGCTCGCCCACGAACAGGAAATCGGCGCGGCCCTTCACGGACGGGACGCGCTGGCGGGGCCTGAGGCAGTGGCCGAGCACGGCCGCCTCGACCCCGTGGTGCCGGAACAGATCCGCCTCGCTCTCGGATACGCTGAGGACCAGATCGGCCGCTCTGGTGAGCGCGACCTCCTCCGCGAGCAGCGTGTCGGGATCGAGCCCGTTCATCACCTGCGGGTAGAACTGTCCCTTCCGAATCTTGCGCTGGCAGAAGATCGCCTCGGCGTCGTAGACGATCCGAGGACCCGCGGTGCCGGGCTCGGTCGGGAGCGCGGCCCGGATTGTCTGCATGTTGTGCGGACGGCTGACGAAGAGGACGTCCGGTCGGGTTGTCGCGATGCAGGCTCGCAGTCGCTCGATGAGGTTCTCGCCGACGAGGCCCTCATGCACCGTCACCCCGTCGGCGAACGGCAGGCCGGCCCGGGGAGCGTTCGCGACGAGGGTCGGGAAGAACGTCACCGCAGCGCCGGCTTTTGAGAGGGCTTCCACGATGGAACGGCATCGGGGGCTGCCCGCCCCAAGCATCGGGTGCGGTACCCGGTCGTCGACCACGAGCACTCGCAATTCGGCAGCGTCTTCCGCGGTTTGAGAGCTCATCGTCGGACACGCCTCCTCACGATCCCATGCCCCGCTCGAGGCTCAGCCACTCGCCAGTCAGACGGAGAAACGGAGCGCTCCTCGCCGAAGGGGTCCATCGCTCCGTCCTCGGAGAGCCACGTCGCGGTCGAAGCCGACTCATGAAACGCCCGATCCTACCTTGCCACCTGCAGAGCCTCCCGCTCCTCTTCCCAGACAGCGCTTCTCCAGGCCTCGCGATCCCGTAGGCCGCTCGGGTCCGGCTCCTTGTCGGCGCCGGCCGAACGAGGATGCCGGCGTCGGCGGCCGAGCCTCACTCCATCATGCCGTCGAACTCTCCTCAGGGCGTACATTGCGGCCAAAGGGCATCCCGGAACCCACATGGGTCATCCTCGCTGCAACGCCCTGCCGCGTGTAGCAGCCGAAGCCGTGTGTCGTGAGCTGTACTCATGGCGGCGGCGGTCCGAGTTCGATGGGCAACCTGCATCTGATCACGGTCGCGCTTGCGTCGGCCTTCTCCGGCCGCCGGTAAGGCTCGGCGGCGTCAGGCGCTCCCTCGACGCCAGCAACCCTGTCGTCATCGGCCGGCAGAGCATCGGATCGGGGAACCAGGTCACAGCGCACGCTGCAGGATCGAGAGACGGAGGCGGTGAAGGGCATCCTCAGTCATTATGGGAATGCGCCTTGAGATACATCAGCAGCCCTTCGGCGCCCGGCGGAACCGAGCTGACGCGACAAGGTCTTCCGCCTCTGGCGATCCAAACGCCCGCGCTTGTGCGACGAGGCCCCTGTCCCGTCCCTAGGGACGATCGAGGTCGTGGTCTCGACCTCGCGGAGAGAAGCCGCTGATCCGCTGAACGCGACGCGATCTTGCCGCTTCCGGCCCCTTTCGAGGGCGACAGCGCTCAGCGCGCCGACGACCAGGATGGACAGACTGCCGGAGAGTGCGACGCGTTGAGGGTAGCGCAAGACCGTGGTGCCCCGTTTGGGCTCGACCATAGGGCGCTTGGCTTAACCAATCCTGCTTATCCTAACGGCCTGACCCCTTAGAGAAGTTGCTGCGCACCTCAAGGTGCCATATCCCCTCCGCACGGCCGTCGGCGCTCGCGCATGCACAGGTAGCCAGAGAGGAGCTGACTGCGAAAGCCGAATCAATCAGCCCGCTTCCCCGACCGGCGCATGTGCCGTCTCGAACGCGGACAGGCCGATCGCCGGCGATATGGCTTGCTTCCGGATCGTGCAGGTGAGCCCTGGCGCAAGTGGCCCGTCGAGCTGTTCTTCGCCTTTTACTCTTCGGGCGGCGCTCCTCTCCGCCCCAGCGACCGGACACGTAGACAGGACGAGGCCGCCGGGAATCCGCCGATTCCATCCACGATCGACGGTGCGCCGGGCAGAATGCTATGGGCTCAAGGATATGCCGCGCCCAGTCTGGGCTGGCCTCAACGGAACCGGGAAGCCCGCATGCGCGTCCTCGTCGCGATCCCCCATTTTTATCAAGCGACAGCGGATTCCTCGCACGCCTACAGCGACGGCCGCTTCCCAGAGCTGCGGAAGCAGGCGATCCGAAGCGTGTTCTCGGCGTGGCGTTTCGCCTACGCCACGCATCAGTCGGTGCTCAACATCGAGAAGCGGCGCTACGAGCGGATCGAGGCGAAGGTCACCGAGCTCGCGCTGTTCGCGATCACGACCGGCGGGAATCACCTGCTCGACGCTGAGTTCTGCCGTGGTTGCAGCATCAACCACGTCGAGGTGACGCTGGAGGACGCCCGGATGATGGGCTTCCAGGCCCACCGGATCTTCGCCGAGCACGCCCGCCGCTTCGACCTGTTCGTCTACAGCGAGGACGACCTGCTGCCGCGCGACCCCGCCTTCCTCGACAAGCAGCTCTGGTTCGCCGAGACCTTCGGCTACCGCCGCGTGCTCCTGCCCAACCGCTACGAGTGGAACATGCAGGGGCCGGCACCCAAGACCTTCATCGACGGCGACCTCGTGTCCCGTCTCACCGACCCCTGGTGGCAGAAGCTGCCGGACGAGCGCTTCCTGCAGGCCCGGGTGCTGGGTCGACCGGTCGCGTTCGAGCGCACCCGCAACCCGCATTCGGGCTTCCACGTCTTCACCCAGGAGCAGTTGCGCTACGCCATGGGTCAGCCGTACTGGGGCGACGAGGATGTCAGCTTCGTCAGCCCGCTCGAGAGCACCGCGGCCCTGACGCTGCTGAAATCGTTCGCGGTCTACAAAGGCTACGGGCGGGATATGGATTTTCTGGAGGTCGAGCACCTGGACAAGCGGTACTCGGCGCTGGGTCGCAATGCATAATTCCTAACTTTAGGATTGATTTTCAGATGTCGCAAAAAAATCTAGAGCAAGTTCTAATAAAGTTCGAGAACGGAACAGATATCGCGATAAATTACCGATCTGAGTCAAGCGATCGGGATGTAATAAATCAGATTTGGGGTAGTAGGGACTATGATTTACGTAGATTGCAAAGGCACAGTGATATAAGGCGATATTATGAGAATACCCTCCAGAAGGGGCGCACGCCATTGATAATAGATGCGGGAGCGAATATCGGAGCGAGCTCTCTATTCTTTTCCACCAACTTTCCTGAGAGCTTCGTAGTTGCAATAGAGCCTGAGGAGAGTAACTTCAATTTACTGCAAGTCAACTCTTCTCAGGCAGACAATATTGAGTGTCTTAATCGAGCATTGTCCTCGGAGTCCACCGAATTACTCCTAATCGACCCTGGCGAAAAGCAGTGGGGATACCGAACGATCTCGCTTGAAAAAGGATCCAAGCTAGGCGGCTCATCAGCAGTAAGCAAAATCAAAGGCATTTCGATTCCCGATATTTTGAAAGGAAAAGGAATCAATTTCGAGCCTTTCATCGTCAAAATCGACATAGAGGGGGGAGAGGACGAGGTTTTCTCTAAGAATACCAATTGGATGGAACGTACCCCTCTGGTAATCATTGAGCTACATGACTGGCTTCTGCCTAGAAAATCGACATCCCGAAATTTCATTCGGACAATATCACAATTGGATTGAGACTTTGTACACATTGGAGAGAACATTTTTTCGATCATGAACTGAAAAATGCACCTTCTCTCTACTTCGAAATGGAGCATACAAGGAATGGCTCTTCCATTAATATCAATTGTCATGCCGGCTTATAATGCTGAAGAATGGATAGAGGAGTCAATTAGGTCAATCACACAGTTCTCAACATCCGAGCTAGAGCTTATTGTTGTTGATGATGGATCGACCCGTCCGCAGGAGGAATATGCTTCGAAAGCTGTCGGCGGTTTGAAGACAATTTATGCTCGCTCCGCACATAACAGAGGCATATCAACAGCTCTCAATTGCGGCATATTATTAGCACGAGGCAAATATATTGCGCGGCTTGACGCCGATGATTTATGTATAAATGATAGGCTATCACAGCAAGCAGAGTTCCTGGAGGCCCACCCCGACATTGCCTTCTGTGGAACGAACTATGAACACTTTGGATCGAACAATAGCTTGGTCGAACAACCCATCGAACCAGATGAGTGTTTTGTAACGCTTGCCTCGCGCTGCTGCTTTGGGCACAGTTCGATGATGATAGATCGACAGAGAGCAGGAGCAGAATTTTATTACGATCCAGCTTCTGCTTCTGAAGATTATGACCTTTGGGCACGGTTGTTCATCTCTGGAAAGCAGGGATGCAATCTACCGTTTATAGGAATGCGATATCGGCAATCTGATACGCAGCTGACCGTAACGGGGCTTTCACGTCGATCGAAATTTGATTTCGGAATCAGGACTAAAGTGATCGCTCACATTCTAGACGAATCCTCACCGTTCAAAGCTCCGATACTTGCTTCTTATCTCTCCGGCTTCCGCTTAGGGATCAATGATCAAAAGGCCCTCGCTGGCACATTCCGTCGTCATTGGGAGGAAGCAAAGCCAAAAAGTCGTTACTCAAGAACATGGAGTCTACTTGAAGAGTATGCCCTCTCATTCATTTCGCCGGACACACCACCAGTATCAGACACTGATTTTTCTGCCTGGACCTATCGGATAGTGTCAGAATTCAATCAGCTAGCTAAAACATGATTCATAATCGACGAAAAGCGCACTTACTTACTCTTAAAAGATGAAATAACTTCGGAAAGATATCGATTTGCTGTCAGTTTTTCTGCGAAATAGTACTTGTTATTATTTGCAATCCGAGATCTAATATCAAAATCTAAGGATAATTCATTCATAGCTACTCGCACAGCATGCGGGGTTACAGATGTCAATATGCGCCCCGGCAAACCATTATTAATCAACTCGTCCGACATGGGAGTATCAGGCGTTACAATCGCGGGTATACCTAAACTCAACGCTTCTGATAACATTCCAGAAGCGCGTCGAGCATATGCGGCCAAAGCATATGGCAGCAGAATCGCGTCAGCTGACACAAACAGGTTCGCGTAATCTTTTCTAGACAGACTGCCCGATATAATTTCGACTCCAGAGACTTTTCCAATAGCTTGCTCAAATTGCTGTGCGACATTTTTTTGCGATATGTGTACGATTAATTGAGTGTTATGAAGCGGGTTGCTTCGGAGTAACAAGCACAGTTCGTATATCGTGTTGATTCCTTTTTCAGAGGAACTGCCTGAGTAAAGAAACCTTTTAGTCGTACAGCTTGTTTTGATTGTCCTATGGGGAAAATCGTCCGTAGGGACAATTAGCGGGGCGGTTCTAACGCGGCACCCCGCAAGCCCGGTCATATATTCCGACAAACGGTCGTTGGTGGAATTCAGCTCGACAGATCCGCTCTCAACAAACTCCTTGAAAATGCTGAGACTTTTTGCATATAATATATTAACCAGATCTCGATCTTCATCGCCGGCATACATTTCTGCATCTGTGTGCAGCCCAATTGACATCCTGGGCCTCAAATTCTGAGGGACGGATTTGTACCAAACGCCCAGGCCGAACAGTTCATGCGGTTGGATGCTATGCACGAGTAGAAGATCGTTAGGGGTTAAGTCGAAATCTTGGAGCCTTGCATATCCCTCCGAAGCCACAACTCCGCAATTCACCCAATTACCGGCGTAAGTGAATCTTGCTAGAGAAGCATTCCCCCAAGCAGGAAAATTGAGAATCTTCTCACCGCCAAACCGATCCGCAACATTATCGCAAGCTCTACTGACGGCGCATCGAACGGCGAACCCTCGCTCCAATGCGGCCAAGTACAATCCTTCCGTATAAATCGCAAAATGACCATAAGCGTCCCGCACAGCTGCATCAACGATGATAATTCTGCTGATCATGGATCATTCCTCATCAGAGGCACATCGAAACCTTACTGCGACAGCAGGCGCGCTATAAGCGATCCGCGCTCAAACATTGACTGCCCTCGAACGATAAGTGATGGTCCTTTGGAGAGGTAGGGTTTGTCGTAGAAACGTAATGCCTGCAAGATCCGACCATAAATTTGACATCACATAAGCCTCAACATACCAGACTCAGTCTCACCCGGTGACGCGACAATAGAGGGTGTGCCCGCTCGGTCACAGGCACCGAACGAACAACCGAAGCCCATTTTCCATACGCTATTTCGTATTGCCACCCCCCGTCGCACCGCTTAGAAGCGTCGCCCTAGGGACGTGTGGTCCCCATCGGCGTCTAAACGGACAGACTGCCTCCGATCTGAACGGCGGGGCTAGTCGCCGATGGCTAGATACGCGTCCTCGTGTGAATTTCTCGGAGGCCTTGAAGGCAATGGCGAACACTCAGTACTCGCTCAACAATAGCCCGAACGTTCCCAATTTCAGCCCTGCTAGCGACACCATTGTTGGTACCTCCACCGCTGCTCGGCTGTCTGTGGCTCAGTCTGGCGGCAATGTGGTCGTTTCGGACGGCACGAACACCGCGACGCTGGGCAATTTTTCGCTCAGCCAGTTCAACGCTACCAACAACTCCTTCGGCGGCGGCTCGCGGATCATCATCGGTACGGATGCCGGTGAGACCATCGCCGGTACGGCCGGTGCAGACTTCGTGCTGCTCGGCGGCGGGGCGGACACCTTCACTGCCACTGGCTCGGACCTGATCTTCGGCAACGCTGGTGCTGATATCCTTTCGGCCGGTAGCGGTAACGTCAACGTGACCATCTTCGGCGGTCAGGGCAACGACGTGATCACCGGTTCGACGGATACCGTCGGCAGCGTGCTGTTCGGCAACATCGGCCTCGACACCATCGCTGCCACGGCGGCCGGTTCGACCGTGTTCGGCGGTCAGGGCGATGACGTGATCACCGGTGGCACGAGCACTATCGTCGGCGGCTACTTCTCGGGCGACGAGGGTAACGACGTCCTCACGGTGGACAACAGCTCCGCCTCGATCTTTGGCGGCGCCGGCTTCGACACCATCACGTCGGGCGGCAGCAACGCTCTGATCTTCGGTAACGATGGCAACGACAGCATCACGGCCACTGGTACCGCCGCGTCGATCTTCGGCGGCCAGGGCAACGACGTCGTGTCCTCCTCGGGCGGTGGGTACGTCTTCGGCAACATGGGCAGCGATACGCTGACTGCCGCGGCCGGTTCCGCTGCGACCACCATCTTCGGTGGTCAGGGCAATGACTACATCACCGGCGGCACGGGCAACGATTTCCTGTCGGGTGATCTGGGTCGTGATGCCTACAACTTCAGCGGCACCGTGACCACGCTTGGCCTCGACACGGTTGCTGGTTTCGTTAGCGGTTCGGACAGCATCGTCGCTGCCACCGCCGCCAACAGCGGTAACTACCGTGAGTTCGCTGACGCGAGCGTGACGACTGCCGCTGCCGCCCTCACGGCCGCGCAGAACCAGAACACCGCCAACGGCAACCGTGACTACACGTTCGTCGCTGGCGCCACCAACGGCTACTTGGTGCTGAACGGTGCCACCAGCACCAACGGCGTCGTCACCCTCACGGGTGTGAACTCGGTGAACGGCTTCGCGGCCTCCGACATCGTGACCGCAGTCCCGGCGGGCTTCAGCACGCTCGCCTAAGTCGCGATCTTCAGTAAGACGAAGGAGGCCGCCCCGCGAGGGGCGGCCTTTCTCGTTGGCGAGCGGCCGTGCACGGCACAGGCGGCATGCTCCCGCCGCATTTGCCGATCATGGGCGCTTGTCACCGGAGAAATGCCGGACCCTGAGGATGTGATCGCCGCGGGGGCCCATGATCCTGTATGAATTTCGCGCGCGTCCCCGCAGGGGCGCGAGTCCGCGCCGAAGGGGAGAATGATGGCGTCAGGAACTCAGGCGACCGCACAGGTCGCGGCGCCTCAGGCCCAGGGTTCGGCCGGCGCGCCGCCGCCACCGCCCAAGGTCGATACGGGCCTCGCCGCCCTCGCCCTGGTGGCCTCGTTCCATCAGGTTACCTGCGAACCTGCGCAGGTGGCGCACGAACTCGGCCTCGGCACCCAATTCGCGAGCGCGGTCGATGTCACACGTGGAGCGCGCAAGATCGGTCTAAAGGGCCGCCTGTTGCGCAACCAGAAGCCCGAGCGGCTGGATAAGGTGCCCTATCCCTGCATCATCCAGTACCAGGACGGCACCTTTCGGCTGATCGGCCGCCGCTTCGACGACGGCAAGATGCGTGTGATCGAACCCGGTGCGCGCACCGCCGAGCACATCGACCGCGCTGAGGTCGAGAAGCTCTGGAACGGTACCATCATCCTGGTGGCGCGCCGGCTGAGTGTGCAGAAAATCGCCGCCCATTTCGGGCTGACCTGGTTCGTGCCCTCGATCTGGCGCTATCGCAAACCGCTCGGCACCGTGCTGCTCGCCTCGCTGTTCGTGCAGCTCTGCGCCCTCGTCACGCCGATGCTGTTCCAGATCATCATCGACAAGGTGCTGGCCCACAAGGGTTACGCCACCCTGACGATGGTCACGCTCGGGATGGTGGGCATCGGCCTGTTCAACGTCGTGCTGCAGTACCTGCGGCAGTACATCCTCACTCACACGACGAGCCGAATCGACGTTGAGCTTGGCGCTCGGCTCTTCGAGCACATGCTGCGGCTACCGCTAGGCTATTTCGAGACCCGGCCCGCCGGTCAGACCGTTGCACGCGTGCGTGAGTTGGAGCAAATCCGCGCCTTCCTGACTGGTCAGGCCCTGACGGCGGCGATCGACATCCCGTTCACGCTGATCTTCCTCGTCATCCTCTACATGTACTCCGTGCCGCTCGGCATCATCGTGTCGCTCTCCATCCCCTGCTACATGCTGGTCGTGCTGCTGATGCAACCGATCTTCCGCGAGCAGGTGCTGGAGATGTTCAACCGAAACGCGCTGTCGAGTCAGTTTCTCATCGAGTCAATCGTCGGCGTGCACACCATCAAGGCAATGGCGGTTGAACCGGTGCTGCGCAATCAGTGGGAGGACCGACTGGCCTCCTACGTGAAGACCTCCTTCACCACGGGCATGCTGGGCACTCTGGCTCAGAACATCATTCAGTACATCAACACCTTCACCACCGCGATGGTCCTCTTCTTCGGGGCCTACGCGGTGATGAGCGGTGACATGACGGTGGGCGCGCTGGTCGCGTTCAACATGATTATGGGCCAGGTCACCCAGCCGATCCTGCGCCTTTCCCAGCTCTGGCAGAGCTTCCAGCAGACCAAGGTCTCGATCGAGCGGCTCGGAGACGTCCTGAACCACCCGGTCGAGAGCACGGCCATGGGCCAGGCGCACCTGCCGCCCGCGAAGGGTCACCTCGCGGTGCGCAACGTGGTGTTCCGCTACCAGCCGGGCGCGCCCGAGGTGCTGAAGGACGTTTCGATCGAGATCCCGGCCGGCCAGGTCATCGGGATCGTCGGTCCCTCGGGCTCGGGAAAATCGACCTTCACGAAGCTGCTGCAGCGCCTCTATGTGCCCGAGAAGGGGCAGGTGCTCGTCGACGGGATCGACATCGCGCAGGTCGACCCAACCTGGCTGCGCCGCCAGATCGGCGTCGTGCTGCAGGAGAATCTGCTCTTCAACAAGACGGTGCACGACAACATCGCGCTCGGGAACCCGGCGCTTTCGCGCGCCCAGGTCATCCAGGTTGCCCGACTCGCGGGAGCCGACGAGTTCATCAACAAGATGCCGCGCGGTTACGACACGCCGATCGAGGAGCGCGGCGCCAACCTCTCGGGCGGGCAGCGCCAGCGCCTCGCCATCGCGCGCGCGCTCGCCGTCAATCCGCGCATCCTCATCCTCGACGAGGCGACCTCGGCCCTCGATTACGAGAGCGAGCGCATCATCCAGGAGAACATGAAGCACATCGTCCAGGGCCGCACGGTGGTCATCATCGCCCACCGTCTCGCCGCCGTGCGCACTTGTGACCGTATCATCGCGATGAAGGATGGGCGTATCGTCGAGGACGGCACGCACCGTGAGCTGCTCGCCCACCCGTCGAGCCTCTACGGTCGACTCTGGCGCCTGCAATCCCATCACGACTCCGACCAGGACGCCGCCGCATGAGCGCGAAGCCCGACGCCCCCTCGTTGCCCGCCCCTGCCTCCCCAAATGGGGTCCCCAGCGCGGCTCCCGGCAGCCGCCTGCCTGCCCTGCGCCCGCGCGCGCTGTCGACCCGCGCCCTTACCGAGCGCGTGCGGGCGCTCGCGACCAACCGCGAGAATCACGAGTTTCTGCCGGCGCATCTGGAGATCCTCGACACGCCCCCCTCGCCTTACGCGATGGTTTTCACCTGGGTGATTTGTGCGATGTTCGGTGCGGCGCTGCTCTGGAGCGTGCTCGCAAGCCTCGACATCTACGCGGTCGCCTCCGCACGAATCCAGCCGAGCGGACGTTCGAAGGTGATCCAGCCCTTCGAGACCGCGAAGGTGCAGGCGATTCATGTTCACAACGGCGACGTCGTGAAGGCCGGCACGCCTCTGATTGATCTCGAGCCGACGGAGGCGAGGGCCGAGCTCCGGGCCCGCGAGTCGGAGCTTGAGGCGCTGCAGGCACAAATTGTCCGCCGCCAAGCCACGATCACCGCGCTTCAGGAGAATAAGCGCACCGCCGTCCCGAACTTCCCGACCACAATCTCGCCCGCGATCCGCGCCCGCGAGAGCGGTGCGATGGCGGCCGAGCTCGATCAGTACTTCGCCACTCAGGCGTCGCTGACCGCTCAGCTCGCTGAGAAGGTCGCGACCCAGCAGCGCTACGATGCCAGCATCGCGGCCCGCGAGCGCCTGCTCTCCGTGCTGCGCGAGCGTGCCACCATGCGGGAGACCCTAGTGGCGAAGGCCGCCGGCACCCGCGCCGCTTTGATCGATGCCCTGCAACAGGTTGAGCAGGTCGCCGCGGACCTCGCCTACGATAAGGGCCAGCTCGTCGAGGCGCAGGCCGCCGCCAAATCGCTGGAACGGCGGGGAGAACAGCTCACGAGCGAGACAATCGCCAAGCAGGCACAAGGCCTTACCGAAGCAGCTCAGAAGGCCGACAGTGCCCGCCAGGACGTGGTTAAGGCCCAGCTCCGCCAAGACCGGCTCCAGCTCAAAGCGCCGATAGACGGCACCGTGCAGCAGGTTTCGGTAACCACGATCGGCCAAGTGGTGACGCCCGGACAGCCGCTTCTCGTCGTCGTACCGTCCGATGGACCGATCGAGATCGAGGCACTGGTGCTCAACAAGGACATCGGCTTCGTGGTGCCGGGCCAGGACGTGATCGTGAAGATCGATTCCTTCCCGTTCACCCGCTACGGCACCGTCGAAGGCCGTGTCGTGCGCGTCTCCCGGGACGCCATCGACGACCGCGACGCCAGCGGCTCGACCGACGCGCTCGCGCTCGCCCGCAGCCAGAACATCAACACGGTCACCGGCACGCCGCGCACGCAGAACCTCGTGTTTCCCGTCACCATCGAGGTGATGAAAAACAACATCGTAGCGAACGGCAAGTCGGTCGCCCTGAGCCCCGGCATGACGGCCCAGGTCGAGATTCACACCGGCAACCGCCGGGTGATCGATTACGTGCTCTCGCCCATCACCGAGACCACCTCGACGGCGGGCCACGAGCGCTAATCGCTCTTCCGCCAGTCGATTCTCCCATTCCAGAGAGGGCGGCAGCCTGGCTGCCGCCCGTGCTCAATCGCGGCGGCCGCCAGACTGACTTCATGCGCGTACTCTTCGTCCACCAGAACTTCCCCGGCCAGTACCGGCATATCGCGCCCGCCCTCGGGCAGATGCCCGGAAACGAGGTCGTGGCACTTGGCATGGCCGAACGGCCTCAGATGCCGGGGATACGCTACGTCCGCTACGGCCTGAAGCGCACATCGACCCCGGGCATCCACGCCTTGGCGGAGGATTTCGAGGCGAAGGTGATCCGGGCGGAGGCAGCGGCGCGGGCCTGCCTGCGGTTGAAGGCCGAGGGATTCGCGCCCGACATCATCGTGGCCCATCCGGGCTGGGGTGAGACCCTGCTGCTGAAAGATGTCTGGCCGGATGCCAAGCAGCTCAGTTTCATCGAGTTCAACTACAGCGCCGCCGGCGCTGACGTCGGCTTCGACCCCGAATTCCCGCTCGTCGGCGAGGACGCACACTTCAAGATCCGGTTGAAGAACGCGCACAACTTTCTGACGTTCGAGCATTCCGACTGGCTGATCTCGCCGACACACTGGCAGGGCGCGCAGGTGCCCGCCACCTACCGGCACAAGCTCAGCGTCATCCACGACGGCATCGACACGGACCTGATCAAGCCGAACCCGCGTGCCACGATCTCGCTCAACCGGGACGGGGTCAACCTGAAGCCTGGCGACGAGGTCGTCACCTTCGTCAACCGAAACCTCGAGCCCTATCGTGGCTACCACATGTTCATGCGGGCTCTGCCCGAGATCCTGCGCCGGCGGCCAAGGGCGCGGGTCGTCCTCGTCGGCGGCAACGGAGTCAGCTACGGCTCGGCACCGAAGGACGGCCGCAGCTACCGGGAGATGTTTCTCGACGAGGTGAAGGATCGCCTCGACCTGTCACGGGTCCACTTCGTTGGCCAGATCCCCTACCCGATCTTTCTCAACCTGCTGCAGGTCTCGGCCGCGCACGTCTACCTGACCTACCCATTCGTGCTGTCCTGGTCTCTGCTCGAAGCGATGGCGGCGGGCTGTGCGGTGATCGGTTCGCGGACACAGCCGGTCGAGGAGGTCCTGCGCCACCGCGAGAACGGCGTCCTGGTCGATTTCTTCTCTCCACAGGAAATCGCCGACGCCACCGTGGACGCCCTCGCCCGTCCGCACGCCCACCGCGACCTGCGGGCGGCAGCGCGGCGCTCGGCTAAGGCCTACGACCTCAAGCGCGTCTGCCTGCCCCAGCATATCCAGTTGATCGAGGCGGTGGCGGCAGGTCGCGCTCCGAGCGTCACGCGTGGCTGAAGGGGGATCTGCGGCTGCGCTCTCGAGCAGGTTCGTCGCTTCCATCAAACCATGAGGCTGACGACGCAGGTGAGGCGCCTCATACGCGGTGAGCTCTGTGACGCGGCCAAAATTCAGGCCATCGTTCCGGCCGGCGAGGGTGCGCTCGACCCCGCGCCCCCCTTCAAGTTCGCCAAGCCCCTGAGGGACGCGATGTGTCTGAGCGTGCCGCCCGGGAGCGGGCGGCATCTGCTAATACACGGTGGTCCCATGCCCTCTGCGAGCGGTCACACCACCGTCAGCAGCGGGCTCGCCCTTCAAGTTCACCAGGTCTGCCTCGCTCCCCGGCCTGAGAGAGGCTTCGGCGCATTACGGTCGATTGCCAGTCCGAACCTTGATTGCGGACGCCGGCAACGGCCGCACGGCAATCCGGATCGGCCTTTGACCAAGGAAGGTCTGCAAACCAAGGAAGGTCCGCAGAGGGGGCCTATTCCGCGGCCTCGGAGCGCTCGCGCCGGTTGATGCTGATCGCCCGGGAGATGCCCGAGCGCGTCGCGCTGTAATGGGAAGAGACCAGCGGGTAATCCACCGGCAATCCCCACTTGGCTCGGTACGTCTCCGGGGTCAGGCCGCGCGTGGTGAGGTGACGACGAAGCGCCTTGTACGGCTTACCGTCCTCGAAGCTGATGATCGCGTCTGCCCGAACCGAGGCTTTGATCTCGCTCGGCGTCGGCTTGCGCGGGTTCGGCTCCTGAACGCCCGTCAGATCGCGCAGCGAGCGGTGGACACTCGCCAGAACTTCGGCCAGCTGTTGAGCCGGCACGCTGTTGCGCTTGACGTAGGCCGCCACGATCTGCGCGGTGAAACGAAGGGTCTCGGGCTGCGTGTGCACAGGCGTCTCCTTGGCGGGCTGCCTCCGCCAAAGCGCTGCGCGAGAGCCTAACGGTGCGCGCAAGGCCCCTGAATCCCGCGTCAGGGTGCACAAAGGCGTACCGGAGCATCGTCGCGACGGGGAACGCGACCTCGTCGGAAGCGGGCATTGACTGCATCTGCCCGTGACGACGCTTCTACTTCCAGTTGAAGCCGTCGGTCAATAGTATCCTATGCTGCGAAGTCCCATGCGAGGGGCGGGTGTGATCGCTCCCGCTCCCTGCATCCTGGCACTATGCCATTCGGTGAGGGGCAACAGTGGCCGAGGCGTCGCGGGGCGGGCCAATGGGTCTGGCCGCGGTGGCGAAGGCGTCCAGGGCTTCTGTCCGGACGTGCAGATCCCGTCCGAGCTGAACAGACGACTGCACTGGCGGAGTTGGTGAAGGCGATGGGGGCGGTCGCGCGTTGCTCGCTCTCGATGGCGAGGCGAGGCAACGAGACCCGGCGAGCCATGCCAGGGTCGTTTCTACGACGGGCGATCCCTTGGAGTAAGGCCGCGTACTCGGTCCTCCCATCGATCATGGCTGCCGCCGGACCGCGGAGTTTTATTGAAGCCCTGTTCGCGGTCCTTGTCGGCGAGCGGCGCCTCCACCTGCCCGACGGAGGGTTCGAACGGTCCACCCCCGGGCCGTCAGTGCGTCGAGCGTGGCCGCCAGACCGCAGCTGTCGGCGCCGTCGGCCGTGGTGCGCGCGACAGGCCAGCGGTATCCACGACGCGGCGTCGCGCTCGCTCAGGCTCGCACAGTTCCCTCCCCGGGTTCGCTCCGGTCTTCGCGCCGCCACTCGGCGGTTAGGGCGCTGCCACGGGCGCGTTGCGCGAAAGATCGAGCAGATCGACGGCCAGGCGTCGCTCCAGCACCGCACGCTGCCGAATCAGCGAGGTTCCGGCCGCCTATCGCGCACCCGACCGCACCCGCTTCGCCCTGACGCTGCAGTCAATCTGGACCAAAGCCACGCTTCCGCCGCTTCCGGGCGCGCGTAACCTGGATCGTACCGGCCAGGGCCAACCCCGGCCGCTGCGTTCGGCCGGCTATCTCGGGCTTGACCGGGGCCAGCAGCAGGCTTGGCTCGACCGCTGCTTAGGAGGCGCCGGGCTCGGACGCGTCGCTGAACTTCCAACCTACCCCGCCGAGTACGCCCTCGGCAGAGGCGCCGCACCCGCCTGCACGACATCCCGGGGCAGCCGGGTCGCGGGCGGACCGACCCGGATCAGACCGCCTCGAGATAGAAGGCGGCTTGGTCACCCCGTCCCTCCGCGTTCAACGCAACGGAGCGGTCTCGCCAGCGGTCAATCTCCTCGGGCGTGAACAGCGGGGCACCCTGACCCCAGCGGTAGGAGCAGGGATCGAACAATGGGATGTCGCGCCGATACTGCTCACTGCCCCAGAACTGCAGGTCGTAGGAATCGTAGGCCACCTCGGCGATGCGAAACCCCGACCGTTCCGCCAGCCGCTCGAGGCTGGCCTTGGTATGCAGGAAGAGGTGCCGCGGCGCGTCGAGCTGCACCCAATCGACGCCGTAGGTCTCGCAGGCCTCCGAATCCGCGAGCGGAAGCCGCAGCAGGCAGAGTCCTCCTGGCGCGAGTCTTCCCCGCACGGCCCGCAATGTGGCGAGAGGGTCCGGCAGATGCTCGAACACGTGATGGAGCATGATCACGTCGTAGGGACCCGCCGCCGCTCCGATCTCCGCCCGACGTACTTCCAGCCCGTTCGCGTAGACAACGTCCTGCGGCAGGAAGGGATCGACACCTTCGACCGCATCCCAGCCAGCCAGCCGCAACTGGTAGAGCAGCCGCCCGGAGCCACAGCCGACATCGAGAATGCGCGGGCGTCGTGCGAGATCGAGGCGACGCAACGAGAGGAGCGGCCGTCGCATGTCGGCGTGGGATACCGCCAAGGCTTCCGCCTCGGGCAGCGTCAGGAGCGCGCGCACGCGCTCGCCGTAGGCTCCCCGCAGGGCGGGGTCGGCGAACTCGGCGTCGAGGTCTCCGAAGCTATAATAGCCTTCACCGTAATAGTCGGCGAGGTTCTCCGGCACCGTCTCGATCTGCAGGCACCCGCAGGCCGAGCACTCCCGGTAGGTGAAAGGGTCGCGGCGGCCGAACATCATCTCTCGGGCAGCGTGGCGAGTCTCTGCCGGCCCGTCGCAGACCCGGCAGCGGAAAACGCCTTCCAACAGGGTCCGGGCCGGGACGCTCGGGAAGTGCTGCCGGAACGGATGGATGATCGCGCCGCGCCCGGCAGCGCCTTCGGCCTCGATGATCTCGCGGGGGACGTCGGCCCCGACGGCGTTTAAAAGCCGGTCCGAGTCCGGCGCGCCTTTCGTCTGGGGGTCGGCCGCCCACCACGGTTTGAAAGGATGATCCTCGCGGATCGGGATTCCGAAGGCGCGCGCGAGGGTCGGGATTTTGTACTCAAGGAATCCGATCTCCGGATGGCCCGCCTCGACATAGCGATCGAGAAAGATCCGCGGCAGGCAGACCACGATGAACAGGCAGCACCATAGAGGGCCCTCGTAACCCTGCCGATCGCGCAGATAATTCTGGAAGGCGTTCCGGTCCACGACCCGTTCCGGGTTGCGGGGATTGAGCCAGCCCCACCAGTCGGCAACCTCCGCCGCCGGACGGAAGCCTGAGAACAGAGCCTCCCCGGTCCTAAGGGAGCCGAAGAGCTCAGCAAGTGGGCGCAGCACCAGCATGTCCCACTGCACCACGACGAGCGTATCCCAGACGAGCTGGCGCCCCCGGTCGCGGTGCCACGCGGCGATCAGCTGATCGCCGTGGCGGTGCTTCCAGACAGGATCGCGCTCCTCACCGTAGACATAGAGATCGTCGAGCAGGGTCCCGAGCTGCGCGGCGATCGCGGCCGCGTCGGAGAGCGATCCACCAAAGAGTCCGTAGATGGGTGTGTCCGGGTTCAGGGCTCTCAAGTGCCGGAGCCGCGCGGCGCAGATCTCCGGCTCATGATAGAACCAGAACAGGACGGCCAGCCGAGGCCCGTCAGTCTGCGGATCTTCCGCGCCATCGCCGCGATCGCCCCCGGTGACGTCCATGCTCGGCCTCAATCCAAACTCCCTGGCGCGACGCCCCTTGTCAGTCGCTCGGGATCCGTCCCAGGCTAAGACCCGATCGCCGCGGGCCGTGAACCGCGCGACAAGGACCGAACGACATGGATCTGAATGAGGTCATTGCCGGGCATGTCAAGGCGATGGTGCAGGACGGTACTCTCACCTCCGGGGCCGGCCTGAACCGTGCCCTGCGCCTGCTCGCGATCTGGCGCTCCAAACTGATCGAGCGGGAGATCATCGCCCGGCACGGCCTCACGGTCC
Source organism: Methylobacterium sp. CCH5-D2 (assembly GCF_001556475.1). Classification (NCBI taxonomy): domain Bacteria; kingdom Pseudomonadati; phylum Pseudomonadota; class Alphaproteobacteria; order Hyphomicrobiales; family Methylobacteriaceae; genus Methylobacterium; species Methylobacterium sp. CCH5-D2. The sequence continues at coordinate 20,246 of NZ_LSIX01000162.1, forward strand.
AGAACGGTCCCTTCGCCGGCATGGTGTTCCGCCAGGAGGCCGCGGAGGGCTGTCTCGCGGCGAAGCTGCTCGGCTGCTACGAGGCCCCCCTTCACCCCTTCCTCACGGAGGTCTCCGGATCGGCGTTCGACGCGATCATCGATATCGGCGCGGCGGAGGGCTATTACGCGGTCGGGCTCGCGCGGCGCGCCACGGGGTGTCAGGTCTACGCGCATGACATCAATCCGGTGGCCCAGGCAGCCGTGCGCGAACTCGCTGCACTCAATGGCGTGGCCGAACGCGTCGCCGTCGGCGGCGAGTTCCGCGGCGAGGATTTCGCCCGGTTCCGCGGTCGCCGCACCCTCGTCGTGGTGGATATCGAGGGTGGCGAGGACGCGCTGCTGCGGCCCGACCTCTACCACGCCCTCAGAGACATGACGCTCCTCGTCGAGTGCCACGACGTGTTCAAGCCTGGCTTGTGCGAGGCGATCGCTGACCGCTTCCGCCCGAGCCACAGCGTCCGGCGCATCGACGAGACCCTGACGCCCCCTGCCCTACCCGACTGGTTCGGTCAGACGACGCATCTCGACCGCCTGCTCAGCATGTGGGAGTGGCGCTCCGGCGCGACACCCTGGCTCGTCATGCGGCCGCGCGCGGCCTCCTGAGTTCAGCACCCACTTCCGCGGGCGCGAGAGGCCGCAGAGGCATCCAGGCCGTCGACTTCGACACGGGGCAGACCTATAGAGGCGCCACAGCACGCGGCTCGTGCCGCGGGTCGGCGAGGCCGAAGATGACAGAAGATGAGATCAGGGCTGGCCGCGAGGCCATCGTCGCGGAACACGGTCCCTGGGGATCGGCCAACATCGCGCTCCCGTACGGCCTGTTCACGATCGACAACCAACCGCGTGGCGACAACCATCGCACGCTGAAGTTTCTGCAGATCGTGTCAGACATGCTCGATCGGCCGCTGCACAGCCTGCGCGTGATCGATCTTGCCTGCGGCGAGGGGCTCTACGCGATCGAGTTCGCCCGACACGGGGCGCAGGTTCTGGGCATCGAGGGCCGGGCAGCCAATTTCGCGAAGGCGGACTTCGCACGAGCCGCTCTCGAGCTCGATAATCTGCGCTTCGTGCAGGACGATGTCCGGGCGTTCTCGGCCGAGCGGTACGGCCAGTTCGACGTGGTGCTGTGCTCCGGCATCCTCTACCACCTCGATCAGCCCGCCTGCTTCCACTTCCTGAAGGCAATCCGTGCGGTCAGCACCGCGCTGTGCATCATCGATACACGGATCGCGATGCAGCCCGAGATCGCGGTTGCCTTCGAGGGTCGAACCTACTGGGGCAGCATCTACCGCGAGCATGCCGACACGGACTCGCCGGAAACGCGGCTCGCCAATCTCGGCGCATCACTCGATAATCCGACGAGCTTCTGGTTCACCCGCCTCAGCTTGGCGAACCTGCTCACAGATCTCGGCTTCACCTCCGTTTTTGACTGTCTCGCGCCTGTGCCGCTGAATACCCGAGCCGACCGCGTGACTCTTGTCGCCCGGCCCGGCCGAGGGCAGCGCCCGTTCAACGCTGTTGCGGCGCGGCTCGATGGCCTGCGCTGGCCGGACGGAGAACAGGAATGAAAGCTGCGCGCCCGGAACCGAGTCGCCAGAATTCGCATCCAGCTTTACGGGTCCGCACATTCGTGGCCGGGGACCGGCACTGGACCGACGCGGCAGCTCTCGTGCTGCTGAGTGAGGACCGCTGTACCTCTGGTCGCGAGATGCGAGTACCGAGGACAGGGCTATAGAGCACTCTGGCGAAGCTGCAAAATCAACTGTTCATCGCAGAAGACGGTCGGGTCAAAGCGTTCCGCTACAGCTCGATACAGGCAATAGCACACAGGATCGCTCATCGTGAAGACAAGTGAGAGATGGCTGCGGAGGCGCATCGGTTCCATCGGTCGGACCGTGACGGCCCCCCTGGAGTATCTCAAGCACGGGAAGCAGGTGCCTGGAAGCGAGCGGAACCGTGACTTGAGGCTTATCAGGAAGATTTTTGACGCGGATTGGTACCGAGCGACCTACGGCGACGTCGATAAAGATCCGGCCAACTACTATCTGCGCGAAGGCGCGCGGCAGGGACATACGCCGCACCCGCTGTTCGACCCTGAGTGGTATGCACGCGACAATGCGGACCTCGCGCAGAGTGGCCGCAATCCGTTCGCCCACTTCTTGGATACCGGTTACAAACAGGGACGAAACCCGCATCCTGTTTTCGATGTCACCTGGTATCTCGAGCGCTACGGAGACGTGCGCGCCGCGGGCGTCAACCCGCTCGTTCATTACATCCGCGACGGTTCGCGGGAGGGACGTTCACCGCACCCATTGTTCGACCCGCGATGGTACGGCCAGCACAATCCCCACGTACCGCCCGAGAAGCAGCTGCTGCATTACCTTTCGGGTGCGGGGCACATGCCACACCCGCTCTTTGACGATGCCTTTTACTTGAGAGCCGTCCCGGGTCTCGACGGCATCGGCATGCCGCCGCTCGTCCACTATCTCATCCGCGGCGCCGCTCAGGGCTTCGATCCCAACCCGATGTTCGATACGGACTGGTACGTCCACAATCACGAGACTTTGGGTGAGACAGGCGAGAATCCGCTCGCACACTACGTCCGCATCGGCGCCGAGGAAGGCCGTGATCCGCACCCGGATTTCGACCGCTCCTGGTACGGCTACCGCCACCCGGACGCGGCTCGCTCCGGCCAAGACCCCTTGGCTCATTACCTCACGGCCGGCGATGGAGAGCGCGCCACGATCCGGCCGCCCGACGATGGCGTGGCTGAATGCGCCGTTCTCGACATCCCCTACGAGATCCGCCGCGCCCCCGCCCAACTGCAGGACCGGGATGTCTGCGTGTTCGTGACGTACAGCGCGGATGGCTCGATCGGCGAACATACCCGGCACTACATCGCGGCTCTCCGCGAGAGCGGCTTCCTGGTCATCCTTACCGTGGCCACGCCGGGCCTCGCGAAGCCGCTGCCCACCTTCTGCGACGCGTGCGAAGGGCTCATCATCCGGCGCAACCACGGCTGGGACTTCGCGGCCTGGGCCACAGCCTTGTCGGTCCTGCCAGATCTCTGGCGCGCGCGTTGCCTGCTCCTCGCAAACGACAGCCTCTACGGCCCTACCGATCCGAAGCAGTTCAGCACGTTGGTGAACCGCGTGCGGGCCAGCGCTGCCGACGTTGTCGCGCTCACCGATAGCCATCAGGTACGCCACCACCTGATGAGCTACTTCATCGTCATCAAGAATGCAGGCCTCACCTCACCTTACTTGCGCCGGTTCTGGAACAGCGTGCGAAGCCTGCGTGACAAGCAGGCGGTGATCGATGCCTACGAAATCACACCGGCCGCTGCTCTCCAGGAAGCCGGCCTTACATACGAGATCCTGTTCCCAACGGCGATCCGTCCAGGTCGAGCCATCAATGCCACGCTGGAGGGCTGGCGCGAGCTGCTGACGCGCGGATTTCCTTTCGTCAAGGTCCAGGCGCTCCGCGATCGACTTGCCCAAACCGATGCGCGGGGCTGGCGCCAGAGTCTTGGGACCAACCCGGCACTTGTCGAGGCCATCGAAAATCATCTTGCCCACCACGGTGGTGAAGCACGTGCTCCGCTCGGCAGGCCTGTCCCGGCTCCGCGCCGCCAGTACCGGCGTACCGCAAGGTTGAAGACCTTCTACGGTGCGGTGGAGAGTACACGGCCCACCCGCAGCACGGACCTCGCGCTGGAGGTTCCGTTCCATCATGTCCCTGACCAGGCGGACTTGCCCGATCGAGTCGCCGTGATCGCCCACATCTTCTACCCTGAACTCTGCGACGAAATCCGCTCGCATCTGGGGCACATCCCGACCCAGGTCGATCTCTTCATCTCAACAGACACGGAAGCGAAGCGGCGGGAGATCGAGACGGCTTTCTCCGCGCACCAAGGCGCTCTCACGGTCAGGGTCTTCCCGAACATCGGCCGAGACGTTGCGCCGATGCTTGTCGGCTTCAAGGACGTCTTCGGAACTTACTCGATATTTCTCCATATTCATTCCAAGAGATCTCCCCACGATAGCCGTTTTGCACCGTGGCGCACCTATCTACTGGATACGTTGGTCGGCTCCCAGGAGATCGTGCGCTCAATTCTGAAGCTGCTGGGCCGACCGGATGTCGGCATCGTTTACCCTGAACATTTCGAGCCGGTTCGCAACCTCCTGAACTGGGGTGGCAACTATGATACGGCCAAGGCACTGCTCGCCAGAGCCGGCCTCATCGTCAGCAAGGAGTTGCTGCTCGAATTTCCGTCGAGTTCGTTTTATTGGGGACGGTGCGACGCGCTACGAGGTCTCCTGAACCTCGATCTCGATTGGACAGACTTTCCAGCCGAGTCGGGCCAGATCGACGGGACCCTTGCGCACGCCATCGAGCGGGCAATCCTGTTTTTCGCTGAAGGAGAGGGCTACAGGTGGGTCAAGATCGGCCGCGCAGATCGCGTGCCACCCGCGGCGCTGATACCTGTTCACAACGCCGATGATCTTGATCAGGACCTGTTGAGGGCGTGTCGCACACTACTGAACAACCGCTTGCCGACACTCGACAAGCGAAACCTGAATCCAGAGTTAATCAACACGCTCACGCGCCGGGACACAAAATCCCGCCCGCGACTGAACTTGTTGATACCCACACTCAGCCCGGAACTTCGGTTTGGGGGCATCAACACGGCGATCCGGATCTTTGAAGAGATAGCTGCTGAACTCGGCGGCGATGTCGATCTGCGCATACTTTGTACAACCCGTGCGCTTGATCTCGAGGCGGTTTGTACTCTTCCAGGCTGGATACTTGTGGCGCCGGGAGCCCACTCAGACTTTTCTCGCGTGCTCGTCGATCTGACACATCAGGAGAGTAGCGAACTAGATTTGCGGGCGAACGACGTCTTCATTGCCACTGCTTGGTGGACTGCAGTCACCGCGTACGACTTCCAAATGCGTCAAGTCGCCTATTACAAACACGCGCCCCGCGTGATTTACCTCGTACAAGATCATGAACCAGATTTTTACGGCTGGTCGAATCAGTACGGCCTCGCTCAGGCCACCTATGCCTTCGGCGATCGCATGATTGCGCTGATCAATTCTGAAGAACTTGCTTCTTTCATGACTACCCGCTACGTACTGCCAGACGCTTACGTCGTTCGTTTCCAGCTGAATCCCACAATCGAGAGCGCCCTATCCCAGAAACCACGCGAGCGCATCCTAATCATCTACGGACGTCCCGGAACGCCGAGAAACTGCTTTGCGACGATCTGCGATGCCATAGGACGTTGGCAGCAGAGTAATCCGACCGTCGCGGCGCAATGGCAGATCGTGTCCGCGGGAGAGGATTACCCACCCGACATCGCCGGATCGGTTCAAAATCTAAGCATCCTCGGCAAGGTGTCGCTGAACGCGTACGCTGACCTGCTCTCCCGCTCATCAGTCGGCATCTCTCTGATGATGTCGCCGCACCCAAGTTATCCGCCGTTGGAAATGGCCCAGGCCGGCATTCAAACTCTCACGAACATCTATCCCTTTAAGAATCTTTCAGAGCGCGCGTCGAATATTATTTCCATCGCAAATGTCACACCCTCGGATTTGGCCAGCGCACTGGATGAAGCGATCACGAAAGCCGACAAGAACGTCGGTAAAATCATACCATTTGAAACAATCAAGCAGCTCCCTTGCGACCTGCCTGACTACACATCGAGTGTCTTGGCACAGCGGATACGACAAGAAATGTCCGAAAAAGCCGGCGCCCTACCTGAGTAAGGAGTTAGGGCTTAGAAAAATCGTATTCATCATCGAAAGAGCTTCTCGTAGCTGTTCCCGGATCTTGAAGCGAGGACAACATCGTTTGGACTGAGCTTGGTGGATGAGGGAGCAGTTGAGCGTGGTGAAGGCGAGATATCGGTCGGCGCGGTACTCGTAGCGACTAGTGAGACGGCGGAAGCGGGCGAGCCAAGCAAGCGCCCGGTTCACGATCCGGCACGATGGCGATCCAGCCGCTCGCGGCTCTCGGTGCCGTACCGGTCAATCCGAGCCGTGAAGCCGCGCACGCGGCACTCGCTCCGACGACGACGTCGATCGTAGTCCTGGTCTGCGGGCAGCTTGTCGGGTCCGCGCCGCGGGCGACTGGGTCGGCCTATCCACAAGCCCGGACCGCGTCGAGCGTGGCGGCCAGCATGCGGCTGTCGTGGCAGTAGGATCCGCTCTGCCTCAGTCCGAGCGGCGTGCCCCTGGGCGTCCACGACGCGGGGGCGCCTCGTCCCCGGCTTGCCCGAGCCCGTAGGGTTCGGACCCGTCGCGGCGCCCCTTTCGGTGGGCGGGCTGGCGCTTTCGAGAGCAGCACGCGACCGATCCAGCGCATCGGCGTCCTGAAGCTGCTCTAGCATTGCCCGATGCGGCTCGGCCCGGACCGGGCCGCCTCCCAGGCAACCAGCCGCCGCCATCGCGTCTTGCCGCTGCAACCTATCGCCACCCGTGGCAGGTGCTTCCCCTGCACGCCCGTGGGCAGGACAGGATGATGCCGGCCAACGCCGCCCGATCAGAGGCCGGCGGGCGACCACTACGCGGCTCGTCAAGTTCAGGCGCCAGAAACGGCTCGACTATCGCCCACACGTCGGCGGGCACGAGAGCGTCCATGCCCTTCCAACTCGTCTAAACATCATTTGTCCGCCATTCTCAGAGGGTCAAGTTTGCGGCCCTGCGGAAGAGCAGGATGCCGCTTTGCTTCGGGGCAGGCCGCTGGCGGCCACGACGTGCTGGCAAGCTGAGGTTTCGGGAAAGCCTACACAGTCGCTGGCCAAGCACCGGAAGCCGGTCATCTAGTCAAAGGCGCGCTCGAGGACCCGTTGAGGTGACAACAGGACAGAGCCGCGCTTGACCTCGGGTGTCAATCGGCGTCCAAAAGGGACCCAGGATCGGCGTCCAAAAGGGACCCACCGG
>NZ_LSIX01000163.1:0-19731 GCF_001556475.1 Methylobacterium sp. CCH5-D2
GAGCGGCGCGACGCGGAAGGTCGGCGGCCGAGGCGGCAGCGGTCAGGCCGGCGAGCACGGTCGAAGCGAGGAGAAGCTTTTTCATTGGGTCCTGGGTCCTGTGTGGCAAAGCCGGGCCGCTTGTAGGTCCTCGTGGCCGAGGGGTCTGTCGCTTTCCTGCAACAAGCTCGGCCAGATAAAACCGGAGCTCTCAACGAAAGGTGAAGTTTACGCTGGCCGCAGGCAGATCCCGGAGCGGATGTGCTCCCGCGCACATGGAGGTTATAGCAGGCGGGAAGCTGATTAGCCGGCGGCGGCGCGCCGGATCAATTGAGGCGAAACCGCGGCGCGCCTGCGCGGAGATCCGCGCAGGCGCATCCGAAGCCTGCATAATAACCGGAGGCCGGCTTTTTACTTCCGGCCACGGGATCGCTCAGGGATCGCCGGCGCGATCGCGCCCGCGCCGCCGGGATCGCGCCGCCGGGATCACACCGCCGGGATCACACCGCCGGGATCGCACCACCATGTGCCGCGGCAGTCCGAGGCGCGGGTCGCGCGGCGAATTCCCCACGGAAAACAGGGCGATCGCGCCAGCACAAGATTGACAAGAGGCAGCAACGTCCTAAGTGTCTGGCACACTTACGTGCACGGTGGGTTCCAGGCCAGGTTCCCGACGAGTCGGCCGACTGCGCTGCGCCATCCGGCCCATGCCGACCCGGCAGCCGTTGCAGCGACCGACCCCTCCGCGCCGGCTGGTCCGATCCCGCGCGCAACGGTTCACATATCTGATGCCCTTCTCCGACCTCGGATTGAGCGACAAGGTCCTGCAGGCCGTCTCGGCCGCCGGCTACACCGAACCGACCCCGATCCAGGCTCAGGCCATCCCGCACGTACTCGCCCGGCGCGACGTGCTCGGCATCGCCCAGACCGGCACCGGCAAGACCGCGGCCTTCACGCTGCCGATGCTGACCCTGCTGGAGACCGGCCGCGCCCGCGCCCGGATGCCCCGCACGCTGATCCTCGAGCCGACGCGCGAGCTCGCCGCGCAGGTCGAGGAGAATTTCGAGCGCTACGGCACCAACCACAAGCTCAACGTAGCGTTGATCATCGGCGGCGTCTCCTTCGCCGACCAGGACGCCAAGCTGACCCGCGGCACCGACGTGCTGATCGCCACCCCGGGCCGGCTCCTCGACCATTTCGAGCGCGGCAAGCTGCTGCTGACCGGCGTCGAACTCCTCGTCATCGACGAGGCCGACCGCATGCTCGACATGGGCTTCATCCCCGACATCGAGCGCATCGTGAAGATGGTGCCCTTCACGCGGCAGACGCTCTTCTTCTCGGCGACCATGCCGCCGGAGATCGAGCGCCTGGCCGATATGTTCCTGCACAACCCGCAGCGCGTCGAGGTGGCCCGCCCCGCCTCGACCGCAGAGACAATCGTGCAGCGCCTCGTCGCGACGGGCTCCGAGGGCCACGCCAAGCGCGACCGCCTGCGCCGGCTGATCCGCAATGCGGAGGAGTTGAAGAACGGCATCATCTTCTGCAACCGCAAGCGCGACGTGGCCCTGCTGCAGAAATCGCTCGTCAAACACGGCTTCGGCGCCGCCGCGCTCCACGGCGATATGGACCAGCGCGCCCGCATGGCGGCCCTCGACGCCTTCCGCGCGGGCGAGACCCCGCTCCTCGTCGCCTCGGACGTCGCCGCGCGCGGCCTCGACATCCCGGCGGTGAGCCACGTCTTCAACTTCGACGTGCCGCACCATCCGGAGGATTACGTGCACCGGATCGGCCGCACCGGCCGGGCCGGCCGGGCCGGTGCCGCGTTCACGCTCGTGGGCAGCGGCGACGACCGCTCCCTCCAGGCGATCGAGTCGCTGATCGGCAAGCCGATCCCCTGGCTCGACGGCGACCTCACCTCCGTCAGCGAGGACGAGTCGGGGAGCGAGGAGACGCGCACGCGCCATCGCGGCTCCCGTTCGGGGACGGAGCGGCGCAGCCGTGGCAAGGCCGCGGAAACGCGCGGCGAGGGACGCGGCAGCCGACGGGCCGTGCCCCAGCGCGAGCGCAGCGAAGCCCCCCCGCGCATGCCGGAACCGGCTGTCCGCACCGCGGTGCCGGAGCGGGTGCGCGACGAGCGCCGCCCGTCCCGCCGGCCGGAAGCCGACGGCGATACGCCGGTCGGCCTCGGTTCGCACGTTCCGGCCTTCCTCCTCCGGCCGGTACCCGTCAAGCGGGAGTCGTGACGCCTCCGGCCCGCACGACTACTCAGGGCGCGGGGCTCGACTGTCATATCGGCCCCGGTTCTACATTCGTGCAGCGGTTGCAGCCCGAATTGCAGCCTTCCTACTGTCGGGTTCTCGACATAAGTTAGTTCTCGGCCGGCGGGCTTTAACACTCCATCCATCCCTCGTCCCTACAGTGCATCTGGGCTGGCCTGTGCCGACGCGGCGCGAGCCCAAGCAGCGACAGGACCAGGATGAGCCAGGGGCGCCACGCGGATCGCGACTACAGCTTCGCCCTCGCCCAGAGGGTGCAGGAGTTGATGCGCGATTACGGGCCGTCGGCCACGCCGCGCGCCTACACGGTCTGGTACAGCTACGTCGCGGGCCACCATCCGCTGATGAACGACGCGCTCAAGCGGCTGATCGGGCAGAAGCAGGCCCTGACCGAGGCAGACACCGACGCGCTGTTCGAGCAGCACCTCGCGGGTGGTCGCCTCGCCGACATCGCGGGCGAGACCAGTGCGACCATGCTCAGCGAGATCGCGGGCGTGATGGAGATGCTCGATCTCTCGGTCGGCTCAGCCGCCGCCTACAACGCCTCGCTGTCGAGCCTCAGCCAGGACCTGACGCAGAATGCGGTCACCCGCGAGCGCGTCCGCGAGATCGTCGGCACCCTTGTCGGCAAGACGCGGGAGGTCGCCACCAGCAACCGGGTGCTCGAAGCCCGGATGCGCGAGAGCCGGGCCGAGATCGAGATGCTGCGCGAGAAGCTGGAGGCGACTCGGCTGGAGAGCCTGACCGATCCGCTTACTGGCCTATCGAACCGCAAGCATTTCGAGGAGGTGCTGCGAACCTCCGTCGAGTCCGCCGCCGTCACGGGGACTCCGATGAGCCTCGTCGTCCTCGACATCGACTTCTTCAAGCGCTTCAATGACCTGTACGGTCATCTCACGGGCGATCAGGTGCTGCGGCTCGTGGCGATCGTGATGCGCGAATCGGCCGGCCCGCAGGCCACGCTCGCCCGTTTCGGCGGCGAGGAATTCGGCATCGTCCTGCCAGGCCTGGAGCGCGCGGAGGCGCGGGTGATCGCGGAGGCCGTGCGACAGAGCGTGATGGGCCGCGACCTCGTCAAGCGCTCGACCGGCGAGTCCCTGGGCCGGGTGTCCGTCTCGGTCGGCGTCGCCGTCCACAAGGCCGGCGACTCGCCCGTCTCGCTGCTCGAGCGGGCCGACCTCTGCATGTTCGCGGCCAAGCGCGCGGGCCGCAACCGGACCATCGACGATTCCGTCGGGGCGGACGTCCTTCAGGACGTCGCCTGAGCGGGTGCCCTCAGGCCGGGGCGCCGAGGCGCTCCGGGCTCGCGGGCGTGATCGCGACCGACTCGCCGCAGCCGCAGGCCGAAGTCTGGTTCGGGTTGTTGAACACGAACTGCGAGGCGAGCTTCGTCGTCTGGAAATCCATCTCGGTGCCGAGCAGGAACAGCACCGCCTTCGGATCGATGAAGACGCTGACGCCCTTGTCCTCGACCACGTCCTCGCCGGGGTTGCGCGCCTCGGCATACTCCATCGTGTAGGACATGCCGGCGCAGCCGCCGTTCCGCACGCCGACGCGCAGGCCCGCGATCGGGCGCTCCGCGTCTGCCATGATGGCCTTGATCCGGGTCGCCGCCGCATCGGTCAGCGACATCACCTTGAAACCTGACATCGTCTCGCTCTCCTGCCTCCGGGTTCAAGGCCCGGGCGGGTGCGTGTTCTGGTACGCCCCAGAGATAAGCATCGCGCCCGCTCCGGTCCACCGCATCGCGGCCACGACTCCGGCCTTCCGTGCTAGGATCCACCCCGAGGAGGACGCGATGGCCGAACCCGCGATGCGGCGCATGACGCTGGAGGAGTTCTTTCAGTGGCAGCTCGGGCAGGACGGGCTCTACGAACTCGTGGACGGCGTGCCGGTACCCCACGTGAAGATGATGACCGGCGCCAGCGCCCAGCACGACCGGGCCACCGTCAACATCATCATCAGCTTGGGAAACCAGCTCCGCGGCAGCGGTTGCCGGCCGACCACGGACGACATCGCGCTGCGCACCGGGATCGCGACCCTGCGGCGTCCCGACGTCACGGTGGAGTGCGCCGACCTCGTCCGCGACACCTACGAGAGCCGGCCGCCGCGTCTCGTCGTCGAGGTGCTCTCGCCCTCGACCAGCAGCATCGACCGCTTCCGCAAGCTCGACGAGTACCGGCGCCACCCGACGCTCCGCTGCATCCTCCTCGTGGAGACGCGCTTCCCGGGCGCCGTCCTGTATCGCCGCCGGGAGGACGCCTGGGAAGCCGAGACCTACGAGGCGATGGCCGACATCATCGACCTGCCCGAGATCGGCGCGCGGCTCGCGCTCGCCGACATCTACGACGACATGCAGTTCGAGGCCGGTGGCACACCGGCCTGATCGCCGCGCCCTACCACATATCCAGCGCGACGCGGGCCTCGTCGGACATCCGGCTCTGGTCCCACGGCGGGTCGAACACCATCGTGACGGTGCAGGATTGCACGCCCGGCACCGCCGAGACCGCGTTCTCGACCCAGCCCGGCATCTCGCCGGCCACCGGGCAGCCCGGGGCGGTCAGCGTCATGTCGATCGCGACCGCGCGGTCGTCACCGATATCGACCCGGTAGATCAGGCCGAGCTCGTAGATATCGGCCGGGATCTCGGGGTCGTAGACGCTCTTCAGGGCCGTCACGATCTCGTCGGTCAGACGGTCGAGCTCGGCCGGCGGGATCGCCGAGGCGCCCTCGACCTTCGGGGCGTTGGCGCCGCCGGTGATGGTCGCATCGGTACTCATCCAAACCTCCTCGGGCCGCGCCGGCGGGCCGCGTCGTAAAAGAATCAGGCGAACAGCATCTCGGCCTTCGCGAGCGCCTCCGCAAGCACGTCGATCTCGTCCGTGGTGTTGTAGAGGCCGAACGAGGCCCGGCAGGTCGAGGTCACACCGAAGCGCTGGAGCAGCGGCATGGCGCAGTGGGTGCCGGCGCGGACCGCCACGCCCTGCCGGTCGATCACGGTAGCGATGTCGTGGGCGTGCGCCCCCTTCATCTCGAAGGCGATCACGCCGCCCTTGTCCTTCGCCGTACCGATCAGCCGGACCGCGTTCATCGCGCCGAGCCGTTCCTGGGCGTAGGCGGTGAGCCGCGCCTCGTGCGCCGCGATGGTCTCGCGCCCGATTGCCATCATGTATTCCAGCGCCGCCCCCAGCCCCACCGCCTCGACGATCGCCGGCGTGCCGGCCTCGAAGCGGTGCGGCGGGTCGTTGTAGGTGATCGCGTCCTGGCTGACGGTGCGGATCATCTCGCCGCCGCCCTGGTAGGGCGGCAGCCGGTCGAGCCACGCCTTCTTGCCGTAGAGCACGCCGATCCCGGTCGGGCCGTAGACCTTGTGGCCGGTGAAGACGAAGAAGTCGCAGTCGAGGGCCTGCACGTCGACCGGCTGGTGCACCGCGCTCTGCGCCCCGTCGAGCAGCACCGGCACGCCGTGGGCGTGGGCGATGCGCACGATCTCGGCGGCCGGCGTCACCGTGCCGAGCACGTTCGACATGTGGGTGATCGCCACCATCTTGGTGCGCGGCGTGAACAGTTTTTCGTACTCCTCGACGAGGAAGTTCCCGTCGTCATCGACCGGCGCCCACTTGATCACGGCGCCGCGGCGCTCGCGCAGGAAGTGCCAGGGCACGATGTTGGAGTGGTGCTCCATGATCGAGAGGATGATCTCGTCCCCCTCCCCGATCAGACCGGCCCAGCCCATGGAGGAGGCCACGAGGTTGTAGGCCTCGGTGGCGTTGCGGGTGAAGATGATCTCGTCGGTGGAGGCCGCGTTGAGGAACTGGCGCGTGGTCTCGCGCGCGCCCTCGAACCCTTCGGTCGCGGCGTTGGCCATGTAGTGCAGGCCGCGATGGACGTTGGCGTAGCCCGTCTCCATGCAGGAGACCATCGCGTCGATGACCTGCCGCGGTTTCTGGGCCGAGGCCGCGTTGTCGAGGTAGACCAGCGGCTTGCCGTAGACCTGCTGGGCGAGGATCGGGAAATCCCGACGGATCGCCGCGACGTCGTAGCCGGTGTTGAGGACGGGTGCGTTCATCGGGTCACGCTCGCGGATCTCCCTCTCCCCTTCGCGGGAGGGGGTGGCCCTCGCGTCGGCGAGGGTCGGGCGAGGGGAGCGACGGAGTTCGGCATCGATATCGAGCCTCTGCTTGAAGCGGTGTCCCCTCTCCCGCCTCACTCCGTTCGGCACCCTCCCCCACCCAGATCGGGTTTGCCCGATCTGGGCACCCATCTGTGGAACTCGGGCAAGCCCGAGTTCCAGTGGGGGGAGGGTTGGGCGCATCAAGCGCGGGCGGCGAGCCAAGCCTCGATCTCGCCGATCAGCGCCGCGCGGGCGCCCTCGTGCGTGACGGCCTCCACCGACTCGCCGACGAAGGCCTGCACGAGCAGGCTCTGGGCGGCGGCGCGCGGCAGACCGCGGGCCATCAGGTAGAAGAGCAGATCCTCGTCCGGCGCGCCGCAGGTGGCGCCGTGGCCGCAGGCGACGTCGTCGGCGAAGATCTCAAGCTCCGGCTTGTTCATCATCTGCCCCTCGTCGGTGAGGAGCAGACAGTCGGACTTCATCTTGCCGTCGGTCTTCTGCGCGATCTGCCGAACGATGATCTTGCCCTGGAAGACGCCGGTGGCGTCGCCGTCGATCACCGTCTTGAACTGCTCGCGGCCGACACCGCCGACAGCCGCGTGGTCGGCGAGGAGCGTCGAGTCGGCGAGCTGGCCGGAGCGCAGCATGGCGGCGCCGTTGACGACCACGTTGGTGTCGTCACCCGCGATGTGCACGTAGATCTGGTGGCGCGAGAGCACCGCGCCCGTCACCAAGTTCATGCTCTCGACGCTGGCTTGGCGCTCGAGCTTCAGCGACAGGGTCGAGAGCGCGATCGCTGCGTCGCCCTCGATGTTGAGCCGGGTGTGCCGGAAGGCGGCCCGCTCGCCGATGACGACGTCGAGCGCGTCGTTCGGCTGCGTGGTCACGCCGTTCGGGCCCTCGTGGCTCTCCAGCAGGGAGAACTCGGCGTCGGTGCCGAGTTGCACCAGCACGCGGGTCGCGGTCGAGAACGGCGTCTCGCCCGTGCCGACGAAGCGCAGGTGCACGGGCGTCTCGGGCTTGGCGCCCGCCGCCACCGTGATCAGGGCGCCGTCCGCCAGGAAGGCGGTGTTGAGCTGATAGATCGGGTTCTCGCGCGCCTGGGCGACGGGCGCGAGCAGCTTCAGCCCGGCATCACCCTTCGCCAGAGCCTCGCCCATCGGGACGACGGTGACGCCCTCCGGGATCCGGTCGAGGTCGGACAGCTCGGGCACGAGGTGGCCGTTGACGAAGGTCAGCCGCGCGGCTTCGATGCCGGCGAAGCCCCGGGCCCCGGCGACCGCTGCCTTGGCAACGTCGAGCGCGGGCGCCTCGGCCGGCGGGGCGGCTTCGGTGATGGCGGCGCGCAGGTCCGTGTACTTGAAGGCCTCGACCCGGCGGCTCGGCAGGCCGGTCGCCTCGAAGAAGCGGAAGGCCTCCTCGCGGCTGATGGCCGTCTCGGCGGCGAAGGCCTGGCGGGACGACTCGAACAGCTTCGAGAGGCCGGCCTCGGCGGGGGAGCGGAGGTTTGCGATCTCGGCCATGGCTTACGCGGCCTCGCTCGTGCGGTACTCGGCGTAGCCGGAGGCCTCGAGCTCCAGCGCCAGCTCCTTGCCGCCGGTCTTCACGATCTGGCCCTTCGACATGACGTGCACGGTGTCGGGCACGATGTGGTTCAGGAGCCGCTGGTAGTGGGTGATGACGAGGAAGGAGCGTCCTTCAGCCCGCAGCGCGTTGACGCCCTCGGAGACGATGCGCAAGGCGTCGATGTCGAGGCCCGAATCGGTCTCGTCGAGCACGCAGAACTTCGGCTGCAGGAGCGCCATCTGGAGGATCTCCATGCGCTTCTTCTCGCCGCCGGAGAAGCCGACGTTCAGCGCCCGCTTGAGCATCTCCTTGTTGATCTCGAGCCGGTCGGCCGCCGCGTTGACCGCGCGGATGAAGTCGGGGGTCGAGATCTCGCCCTCGCCGCGGGCGCGGCGCTGCGCGTTCATGCAGGCCTTCAGGAAGGTCATCGTGCCGACGCCCGGGATCTCCAGCGGGTACTGGAAGGCCAGGAACACGCCGGCGGCGGCGCGCTCGTCGGGCTCCATCTCGAGCAGGTTGTGGCCGTCGAGCAGGATCTCGCCGTCGAGGACCTCGTAATCCTCCTTGCCGGCGATGACGTAGGAGAGCGTCGACTTGCCCGAGCCGTTCGGGCCCATGATGGCGGCGACCTCGCCGTCCTTTACGGTGAGGTTGAGGCCATTCAGGATACGGTTGTCCTCGATCTGCACGACGAGGTTCTTGATCTCAAGCATTCTAGTCCAAGTCCTTCAAAACCATAGCCGATGCATCGCCTGCAGGAAGGCTCGGCGGGCTACCGGAAAGCCGGAGAGGTCGCCGATCACCGCATCGATGCCGCACCGGGGGCAGAGGGGGGTGCCCTCTTGGGCGATCCACTCCTCGATCTCGTCCGGCGCGAAGATCTCCAGGCAGTAGAAACAGCCGCACGCGGCGCTGCTCGTCACCTCGTCGGCGTGCCGCGAGCAGTGCCGGTGGGCCGCCCGCAGCACGTCGTCTTCGTAAGGATCGCCCAGGCGATCAGCCCACCGAGCCTTCCAGGCTGATCGAGATCAGCTTCTGGGCCTCGACGGCGAACTCCATGGGCAGCTGCTGCAGCACGTCGCGGACGAAGCCGTTGACGATGAGCGCGGTCGCCTCCTCCTCGGAGAGGCCGCGCTGCTGGCAGTAGAACTTCTGCTCCTCGGAGATCTTCGAGGTGGTGGCCTCGTGCTCGAAGACCGCCGACGCGTTCTTCGACTCGATGTAGGGCACGGTGTGTGCGCCGCACTGGTCGCCGATCAGCAGCGAGTCGCAGTTCGTGAAGTTGCGGGCGCCCTTGGCCTTCTTGTGGGCCGAGACGAGGCCGCGATACGTGTTCTGCGAGCGGCCCGCCGAGATGCCCTTCGAGATGATCCGGCTCGTCGTGTTCTTGCCGAGGTGGATCATCTTGGTGCCGGAATCGACCTGCTGCATACCGTTCGACACCGCGATCGAGTAGAACTCCCCGCGGGATTCGTCGCCGCGCAGGATGCAGGACGGGTATTTCCAGGTGATGGCCGAGCCGGTCTCGACCTGCGTCCACGAGATCTTGGAGCGGGCGCCGCGGCAATCGCCGCGCTTCGTCACGAAGTTGTAGATCCCGCCCTTGCCCTCGTTGTCGCCCGGGTACCAGTTCTGGACGGTCGAGTACTTGATCTCGGCGTCGTCCAGCGCGACGAGTTCGACCACCGCGGCGTGGAGCTGGTTGTCGTCGCGCTTCGGGGCGGTGCAGCCCTCAAGGTACGAGACGTAGCTGCCCTTGTCGGCGATGATCAGCGTACGCTCGAACTGGCCGGTGTCACGCTCGTTGATGCGGAAGTAGGTCGACAGCTCCATCGGGCAGCGCACGCCCGGCGGGATGTAGACGAACGAGCCGTCCGAGAACACGGCCGAGTTGAGCGTCGCGAAGAAGTTGTCCGTCACCGGCACGACCGAGCCGAGGTACTTCTGCACCAGGTCCGGGTACTCGCGGATGGCCTCGGAGATCGGCATGAAGATCACGCCGGCCTTCTCGAGCTCCTTCTTGAAGGTCGTGGCGACCGAGACCGAGTCGAACACGGCGTCGACCGCGACGCGGCGCTCCGGCGCGATGCCTTCCAGCACCTCGACCTCGCGCAGCGGGATGCCGAGCTTCTCGTAGGTCTTCAGGATCTCGGGATCGATCTCGTCGAGCGACTCGGGGCCCTTCCGCTTCGGCGCGGCGTAGTAGTAGATGTTGTCGTAATCGACCCGGTCGTAGGAGACGCGCGCCCACTCCGGCTCCTTCATGGTGAGCCAGCGCTTGTAGGCGTCGAGGCGCCACTGCAGCATCCACTCGGGCTCGTTCTTCTTGGCCGAGATGAAGCGGACGACGTCCTCGGAGAGGCCCTTCTCGGACTTCTCCATCTCGATCACGGTCTCGAACCCGTACTTGTACTGGTCCAGGTCGATCGAACGGACCCGGTCGATGGTTTCCTGCACAGCAGGCATCAGCGTCTCCTAAGCATCACCGGCTTCAAGGACCGGGGCTGTCTCTCGGATGGCTTGGGTTCTACGCGGCTCGGGCCGCTTCCCCTCGCCGCTTATATAGGGTGTGAATCACCCGTTCGAAGGCGTCGAGAAACCGCGATGCGTCCTCAATGCCCGAATTCCAGCCGAAACTGACGCGCAGCGCCCCCGTGGCGAGCGCAGGGCTCACGCCCATCGCGGCAAGCACGGGAGAGCGCGCCACCTTGCCGGACGCGCAGGCCGAACCCGACGACACCGCGACACCGGCGAGGTCGAGGGCGATCAGGGCGGTCGGCGCGTCGAGGCCCGGCACGGCGAAGCTCAAAGTGTTCGGCAGCCGCGGCGCGTCCGCGCCGAACACCGCCGCGTCGGGAGCACGCGCCAGAACGCCCGCTTCCAGCGCGTCCCGCAGGCCCGCCAGCCGGGCGCCCTCCTCCGCAAGGACGGCATGCGCGATCTCCGCCGCCACGCCCATACCGACCAGGGCCGGCAGGGCCTCGGTGCCGCAGCGCAGGCGCGCCTCCTGGCCGCCGCCGCGGACGAAGGCCGCCTCCAGGCTCACGCCCGCGCCGAGCACGAGCGCGCCGACGCCCTTCGGGGCGGCGAACTTGTGGCCGGACAGCGTCAGGGCGTCGAGGCCGAGGGCGGTGAAATCCAACGCGATCTTCCCGGCCGCCTGCACCGCGTCGCTGTGCACCAGCGCGGCCCCATGCCGCCGGGCCAGAGCGACGATCTCGGCGAGCGGCTGGACCACGCCGGTCTCGTTGTTGGCCGCGTGGACCGAGACCAGGACCGCCTCGTCGCGCAGGGCATCGAGACGGGAGGCCAGCGCGCCGAGGTCGATCACGCCCGCAGCGGTCACCGGCAGAACCTCGACCGCGCCCTCCGCGAACCGGTGGCCGACGGCGACGCAGGGGTGCTCGGTCGCACCGACAAGCAAGCGGGTCGGCGCGGGCGAGCCGGCGCGACGCAGCGCACCCGACAGCGCGGCGTTGGCCGCCTCGGTGCCGCCGCTGGTGAACACCACGCGGGAGGCCGGGGCGCCGACGAGCCGGCCAACCTGGGCGCGGGCGGCCTCGAGGGCGGCCCGGGCCGCCCTGCCCTCGGCATGCACCGAGGAGGGATTGCCCGGCAGTGCCAGCGCGCGCGCGACCGCAGCCGCAACCTCGGGCCGGACCGGCGAGGTGGCGTTGTGGTCGAGATAGGCGCGCTCCGGGCTCATCGGCTCTTCGTCATCCTCAGGTGTGACATTTCCTTGCTTTTCGCCCCCACCATCGTGCTAAGCCCCCGCGGAACCCGCACGATCAGGGCCGAGGAACGACGAGGCGCGAAGGGTTTGGCCGAAGCAGCACCGGTGTGCCGATCGCGACCGAACCTTATTTTAGAACGATTCTAATCGCCTAGAACCGTTCTAAGAGCGCTTGTAAGTCGGGCGCGAGCCGAGTCAAGGCGGTCGCGGGACGAAGCGCGGCGTGACGCAGGCGTGCACCTGCATCCGCCACAGGAGTCAGAGACAAGTATGCCCGAGGTCATCTTCACCGGTCCGGCCGGCCGACTGGAAGGCCGTTATCAGGCGCCGAAGAAGCGCGGCGCCCCGATCGCGATCATCCTGCATCCGCACCCCCAATTCGGGGGTACGATGAACAATCAGATTGTGTACAATCTTTTCTACACCTTCGCCAACCGCGGATTCGCGGCCCTGCGCTTCAATTTCCGCGGGGTGGGCCGCAGCCAGGGCGCGTTCGACCACGGCTCGGGCGAACTCTCGGACGCGGCCGCCGCGCTTGACTGGGTGCAGTCGGTGAACCCGGAGGCGAAGTCCTGCTGGATCGCGGGCGTCTCGTTCGGCTCGTGGATCGGCATGCAGCTCCTGATGCGCCGCCCCGAGATCGAGGGCTTCATCTCGATCGCCGCGATGGCCAACCGCTACGACTTCACCTTTCTGGCGCCCTGCCCGTCCTCGGGCCTGTTCGTGCACGGCTCGGAGGACCGCGTGGCCCCGGCGCGCGAGGTGATGCCGGTGATCGAGAAGGTGAAGACCCAGAAGGGCGTCATCATCGAGCACCAGATGGTGGAGGGCGCCAACCACTTCTTCGACGGCAAGGTCGACGAGCTGACCCAGACCGTCGACACCTATCTCGACAAGCGGCTGGGCGGCCGGGACGAGGTGGCGTAGCGGATCGCACACCCTCCCCCTTCTGCGGGGGAGGGAACGTTACACCGCGGCCTTCTGCGCCTCCGGTGCGTGCACCACCGGCACGGCCGGCGCGCCCTCCCACTCGGTGCTGGCGGGGATCGACTCGCCCTTCATCACGATGGTGAGCGGGCGCAGCCGCGCGTAGTCGCCGACCTTCGTGTCGTAGAGCACTGTCGCGAAGGCGCCGACCGAGACGCCGCGGCCGATCTTCACCCGGCCGATCTTCATGATGCGGTCCTCGTAGAGGTGCGTCTGCAGCGCCGAGGTCCGATTGATCACGCTGTAATCGCCGATTTCCACACAGTCGAACTCGGTGACGTCGGTGGTGAGCATGCAGACGCCCTGTCCCACCTTCACGCCGAACAGGCGCAGCACCCAGGGCAGGAAGGGCGTACCCTGCAGGTGCTCCAGCAGCACCTTGCCGGCGAGCCCCCAGTAGGCCACCGCGATCGCCTCGGTGCGCATCGCCCACCACGACCACATCGGGCGCATGCCGGGCTTGTAGACGCCCATCAGCAGCCACTTCATCCCGATGACGGCCGAGGACTGGATCAGCGCGATGACCACGCTCACCGCCACGAAGGCGAAAGCCAGCCCCCACCAATCCCGCTCCAGGATCGCGGGATAGAAGTACCAGTCGATCGCGGTGATCGCGAGGGTGATGTAGAGCATCGGCGAGAACGAGGTCGCGAAGGCCTCGAAGATGCCGCGGCGCAGCTTCGGCCAGAGGCCCGGCTCGTAGGTCTGGGCGTTCGAGCCGAGATCGACCCGCTGGCGCGCCGGCAGGCGGATCGGCGGCGAGCCGAACCACGTCTCGCCCGGAGCCATCGCGGCGTTCTCCGGCGGCTTCGACTTGATGCCGATCAGCACGTCGTCCGGAATCACCGCACCCGGCGGCACCACGGCGTCGTTGCCCACGAAGACGCGCGCGCCCGTGCGGGTCTCGGCCAGATGCATCCAGCCGCGGCGGATCTCCTCCTCGCCGTACACCACCTCGTCGGCCACGAAGTTCTTCGCCCCGATCTCCGCGAGGTCGTAGCGCCCGGCGAGGTTCGTGGAGATCTCGGCCCCCTGCCCCATCCGGGCGCCCATCAGCCGGTACCACGCCCGCATGTAGACGGTGGCGAAGAGCGAGGAGAGCGTCTCCAGCGTCACCTCGACGGCGAGCGCCAGCGACCACTTGCGCAGGTAGAACCAGGAATGGACCGAGTGGGTGCCCGAGCGCGTGCGCGGCAGCGCGAGCCAGCGGATCCCGGTGATGAGCAGCACCGTGCCGGCCGTCATCAGCATGGCGGTCGGCCAAGTCAGCAGCGGCAGGTAGAAGTGGTAGTCGATGTCGGTGAGGTCGCTGAGCGAGTCCGAGATCTGGTCGAAGATGTAGAAGGCCGGGAAGATCGGCAGCAGGCCGACCGCCGGAATCGCGGCGAGCAGCAGGACGTAGAGGGCCAGGAAGAGGCCGCGGCGGCCGGGCGACGCCTCCGCCTGGGCGGGCAGGGCCGCGGGATCCGCCGTGCCGACCCGGCGCCCCGGCGAGCCGTCCCAGCGCTCGGCCCGGCCGACGCGTGAGCCGGTCGGGACCGTGGTGAGGTCGGCGATCTCGGCGTAGTCGCCGATCACGGTGTCGTGGCTGACCACGCAGGAGGTGCCGACGGCGGCCTCCGCGCCGATCGCCACGCGGCCGATCACCAGCTCGTTGCCGACGATCTCGGCGTTGGCGATCACGAGGCGTCCGCCGAGCGAGGCGCGGTCGCCGATGGTCAGGAGGTCCGGTGCCCCGATCTCGATGTCCGAAATCAGCACGTCGCGTCCGATCCTGGCCCCCATCAGGCGCAGGTAGATCGCGATGGCGGGTGAGCCCTGGAGCCACTTCACGTGGACCAGGGGCGCGAGGCGCTGGGCCAGCCACCAGCGGTAATAGTACACGCCCCAGAGCGGGTAGCGCCCGGGCCGGGTCCGCCCGAGCACCAACCACTTGGCCGCGACCGCGACGGTCGCGGTGACCGCGTTGATGCCGACATAGACGGCGAGCAGCACCGCCATCTCGCCGAAGAAGCCGAGCCCGCCGCCGGTGAGCAGCAGGTAGGTGACGAAGATGCCGAGCCACTGGGAGGTGGCGAGCGCGATCACGAAGGGCAGAGCGATGGCCTGGGCGAGGCCGCAGAGCGCCCGGCGCAGGAGCGGCGGGGGCGCGAAGGCGAGGTCGCGCACGGCAGCCTCGGCGCCGACGCCGCCGGTGCGGGCGATCAGCACGTCCGACATCGCCCGGAGCGTCCGCTCGCGGTAGACGTCCGGCAGGGTGATGCCCGCGAGCGCCGGAACCTCGCGCACCGCCGAGACGAAGCGGGCGGCGAGCAGCGAGTGGCCGCCGAGATCGGCGAAGAAGTCGCCGGCGAGGTCGATCGGCTGATTGCCGAAGACCTGCTGGGCGGCCGCCAGCAGCGCCGCCTCGGTCTCGTTCCTCGGCGGCTCCTGGTCGGCCTCGGCCGCGACCACCGTCAGCGGGGCGATGCGGAGCGCCTTGCGGTCGACCTTGCCGGAGGTGAGCCGCGGCAGGCTCTCGGCGACCTCGTAATGGGCCGGCACCATGTAGGGCGGCATCTGCTCGGAGAGCGCGCGGCGCAGGATCGAGCGGTCGATCTCCGCGCCGCGCTCCGGCACCAGGAAGGCGACGAGGCGATCGACCCCGTCGTCGGCGCGCAGCACCACCGCGGCTTGATTGATGCCGGCCTCGGCCCGGATGCGGGACTCGATCTCGCCGAGTTCGACCCGGAAGCCCCGGACCTTGACCTGATCGTCGATACGGCCGTGGAACAGGATGTTGCCGGCCGCGTCCAGCGAGACCGCGTCGCCCGAGCGGTAGAGCACCGGGTCGATGCCGTCCCCACCGAAGGGGTTCGGGACGAACTTCTCGGCCGTCAGCTCGGGCCGCTTCAGGTACCCCGCCGCGACGCCGGGGCCGCCGATCAGCAACTCGCCCTGCTCGCCGGGCCCGAGCAGGTTGAGCGCCTCGTCGGCCACGTAGACGGTGTAGTTGGCGATCGGCCCGCCGATGGTGACGGGTTCACCCCGGCGCATCTCGGCGGCGGTGGCCACCACCGTCGCCTCGGTCGGCCCGTAGGTGTTGAAGAGCTGGCGCCCTGGCGTCGCCCAGCGCGCGACCAGCGGCTCGGGCAGGGCCTCGCCGCCCAGCAGCACGAGCCGGAGCCGCGGCAGGTCGCCCGCGATCATGGCGAGCAGCGTCGGCACGGTGTCGAGCACCGTGACGCCCTCCGCCTCCAGGATGCCCGGCAGCGATTCGAGGTCGCCCATCATCGTCGGCGAGGCGATGAAGAGCGTCGCGCCCACGAGGTAGGGCACCCAGATCTCCTCCATCGAGAGATCGAAGGCCACCGAGGCGCCCTGGAACACCACGTCGTCCGCCCGCATCCCGTAGAGGGCGTTGGCCGAGCGCAGGAAATGGCAGATGTTGGCGTGGCTGATGACGATGCCCTTCGGCACGCCGGTCGAGCCGGAGGTGTAGATCAGGTAGGCGGGATGGCCCGGCGTCAGACCGGCCGCGCGCGGGTCGGGCACGGGGGCACCGGCAGGCGTCTGCGCGTCGAGGGCAGCGGTCGTGAGCACGGGAGCTGCGTCCGGTGCCTGCGCGGCCAGCGCCTCCGAGACGAGGAGCGCCGCGGCGGCCGCGTCGTCGAGGCAGATCCCGACGCGGTCGGCCGGCGCCTCCGCGTCGAAGGGCAACCAGGCCGCGCCCGACAGGGCGATGCCGACCTGCGCGACGAGCAGGTCGGGCCCACGGGCCATCCAGAGCCCGACCACGTCGCCGGGCCCGATCCCGCGATGGGCGAGGCCGGCGGCGATCCGCTCGGCACGCCCCAGGACCTCCGCGTAGGTGAGGTGCGGGTGGCGCCCGCCCGCGACCACGGTCGCGCCGTCGATCAGCGCCGGGTGCGCGCCACGCAGGCGGGCGGTCTTGCGAAAGATCTCGGGGAGAACCTCGTCGCGGATCAGGTCGGGCCGGACAGGCCCGCGCAGGACGGCGCGGCCGGCCGAGCGCGCGCGCCGATCCGCCTCGCCACCATCCGTCTCGGGCCGGATACCCTCGGCGAGACTGCTCATACGCTACTCCGCTTCCGGCCCTCGACCGGATACCTGTCGTCCGCGCCCCGGCGAGGCGCCGCGGTCGCGTCCGGAACAAAGACCGGGACGCGGCGCGCTCTAACCCCCGATCGCGCCGAGATCGGGGCGGGGCCGGAGATAGATCCACCGGCACGCCTGCACCATAGGGCCGGAAGAGTGAATCCGGGTGGAACGCCGGATCGGCCCGGCGCTCTCACGCCCAGCGCCAGCCCTTCGCATCGAGCACCAGAACCACGCCCTGTCGGATCCCGATGCGCGGGGCGGCGTAGGCGTCGAGATGGCCGAGCGCCACCAGCACCGCCCGCGCGACGCCGCCATGGGCCACCATCACGGTCGCGGGACCGAGTTCGGCCAGGACCGGGGCGACGCGCTCGGTCAGCATGGCGTAGCTCTCGCCCGAGAGCCCCGGCGGGCGGTAGCGCCAGCGGTCGCGGTCGCGCGCGTGGGCTCCGCCGGGGTCGCGCCGCCGGATCTCCGCCCAGGTCGAGCCTTCCCAGGCCCCGAAGTTGATCTCCCGGAGCCGGTCGTCGGCGCGGTAGGCGGTGGGGTCGCGGTCGAGGCGCGCCCTCAGGATCTCCATGGTGCGGCGGGTACGGGTGAGCGGGCTCGCCACGAAATCGGCCGTGGCGAGGTCGTCGCCCGCGACATCGGCCAGCCGGTCGGCGACCTCGCGGGCCTGGGCCTCGCCGGTCGGGTTGAGGTCGATGTCGCGCTGGCCCTGCAGGCGTCCTTCCGCGTTCCACGCGGTCTGGCCGTGCCGGATGAAGTAGATGGTCCGCATGGTAGCCCGGATCGAGGACGAGGCCGCGTCCCCGCAGGTTTCGGAACGCGGCGGCGCGCCGGTCGTTGCCAAGCTCACGATTCCTCCTCAGATGCCTGATCGGACGGCCTCTGTCCGGACGACGAGAGTTTCATGCCAAAGAAGCAGGGACAGCAGCGCCGCGCATCCCACAAGGCCCCGAAACCCGCGACAAAGCTGCGCGGCTCTTCCGCACCCGATCCACATCCGCCGACCTCCGCCGACTGGGTGGACGCGGCGGAGCGGATCGAGCGGCGCCAGGGGGCGGCCATCGCGCTGCCGCCGGTCCGCGCAGCGGCGGGCGTCGTCACGGTCGAGCCGGGCCGCCCCTTCAGCCTCGCCGCGATCGATCCGAACGCCGACGGCGGCCTCGACAAGCAGGAGGCCAAGGCCATGCTCGCCGCCGAACGCGCCCGGATCCAGGATCTGCAGGAGCGGCTCTACGCCGAGCGCCGCCGCAGCCTGCTCATCGTGCTGCAGGCGATCGACACCGGCGGCAAGGACGGCACCATCCGCGCCGTGCTCGAAGGCGTGAACCCGCAGGGATGCGCGGTCGCCTCGTTCAAGGTGCCGAGCGCGGAGGAACTCGATCACGACTTCCTCTGGCGCTACCACGCCCGCACGCCCGGCCGCGGCATGATCGGCGTGTTCAACCGCAGCCACTACGAGGACGTGCTGGTGGTGCGGGTGAAGGGCCTCGTGCCCGAGCCGGTCTGGCGGATGCGCTACGACCTGATCAACGATTTCGAGCGCCTGCTCACAGCCTCCGGCACGACGATCCTCAAGTTCTTCCTGCACATCTCGAAGGACGAGCAGCGGGAGCGGCTGGAGGCCCGCATCGCCGACCCGCAGAAGCACTGGAAGTTCGATCCGGCCGACCTCGTCGAGCGCAAGTCCTGGGACGCCTACCAGGCCGCCTTCGACGACGCGTTGAACCAGTGCTCGACGCCGCACGCGCCCTGGCAGGTGGTGCCGGCCAACCGGAAGTGGTTCCGCAACCTCGTGATCGCCCGCACCATCGCCGACACGCTGGAGGCGATGGACCCGCAATTCCCCGAGGCCCCGCGGGGCATCGCCGACCTGAAGGTGCCCGACTGAGGGTCTTCGGACGGCCGTTCGGGCACGGTGGCTCGACCTCAGTCCCTGTCGAGGCTGAGGTCGGGCGCGTCCGGGTTCTTCATGCCGACGACGTGGTAGCCCGCATCGACGTGCAGGATCTCGCCGGTCATGCCCCGGCTCATGTCGGAGACGAGATAGGCCGCGGTCTCGCCGACCTCGCCGATCGTCACGGTCCGGCGCAGCGGCGCGTTGTACTCGTTCCACTTCAGGATGTAGCGGAAATCGCCGATGCCCGAGGCGGCCAGCGTCTTGATCGGGCCGGCCGAGATCGCGTTGACGCGGATGTTCGAGGGGCCGAGATCGGCCGCGAGGTAGCGCACCGAGGCCTCGAGCGCGGCCTTGGCCACGCCCATGACGTTGTAGTGCGGCATCCACTTCTCGGCGCCGTAATAGGTCAGCGTGAGGAGCGAGCCGCCCTCCCGCATCTGCTTCTCGGCCCGCTGGGCGATCGCCGTGAAGGAGTAGCACGAGATCAGGAGCGACTTCGAGAAGTTGCCCTCGGAGGTCTCGATGTAGCGGCCCGTCAGCTCGTCCTTGTCCGAGAAGGCGATGCAGTGCACCACGAAGTCGATGCCCTCGGGAAAGACCTTCGCGGTCTCGGCGAAGACGGCGTCGATCGAGGCCGGGTCGGTGACGTCGCAATGGCCGACCACGTGGGCGTCCACCTCGCGGGCCAGCGGCTCGACGCGCTTCTTGAGGGCCTCGCCCTGGTAGGTGAAGGCGAGCTTGGCGCCGTGCTGGTGCAGGCTCTTGGCGATGCCCCAGGCGATCGAGCGGTTGTTGGCGACGCCCAGGACGACGCCGCGCTTGCCGGCGAGGAGACCGGTCCCGGTGCGTGCCCCGCGATCCTCACCCGCGCCGATATCCGCCATGACTCACCCGAGAAGAATGCCGCCGACGCCAGAGGTGCACCCGGTCCGGGGACCGGGCGGCCTTCTGCGCCGTGGGTCTCCTTAGCGGAGCCTCACCGTTGACGGAAGCCTGGGGCGGCGACGGCGGGGCCGGTCTCAGACCGCCTTGGCGGCGCGGCGGGTCTTCGCGAACTCGGTGAGGGCCGCCT
>NZ_LSIX01000164.1:0-3256 GCF_001556475.1 Methylobacterium sp. CCH5-D2
AGGGTGGCCCCTGCGTCAGCAGGGGTCGGGAGAGGGGAACCCGGCGAACGGAAAAGGTGGGGCCTTCATGCAGGGCACGGCTCAATCCTGAAGCTGGGGTCCCCTCACCCGTCACCCTTCGGGTGCCACCCTCCCCCGCAAAGGGGGGAGGGAGCGGCGCGCAGGCTGGCCCGGATCGGAGAGCCCCCGAAAACGCCCTCAGCTTCCGCCCGGGTCCGTCTCGTCGCGCTGCGTGGCGCCGCCCTTCGGGCCGGCGCCCGGGTGCCCGTCCGTCTT
Source organism: Methylobacterium sp. CCH5-D2 (assembly GCF_001556475.1). Lineage (NCBI taxonomy): Bacteria > Pseudomonadati > Pseudomonadota > Alphaproteobacteria > Hyphomicrobiales > Methylobacteriaceae > Methylobacterium > Methylobacterium sp. CCH5-D2. The sequence continues at coordinate 277 of NZ_LSIX01000164.1, forward strand.
CTCGTTCGGGTCCTTCACCGCGTCCGGGGCGATGTTGGCGGGCTTGTCGTCGGACTTCTTCTCGTCGCTCATGCGCCCTCCTCGCGCTCGGGCTTGCTCAGGCCGCCGGCGACCTTGCGGTCGGCGTCGGGGCCCCGTGCGGGCTTCTGGTCGGAATGGCCGCCGGACGAGCCGCCGAGCGCCGGCGGGGATTGGCCGGCCGCGCCCGCCTCCCAGCCGGCGTTGCGCTCGGCGTCGCTGCGCCCGCCCGCATCCATGTCGGTGATCGCGGCCTGATCCCCGGTCTGGCGACCTCCGCCCGCCGGGCTCGAGCCGGGCGTGCCGACATCGTCGTCGGGCTTGCGGGTGACGGTCTCGGGTTCGCGCGGACTCATCAGCGCTTCCCGTCGTCCTGGCCGACCGCGGCGGTCGCCCGCTCGATCGCCTCCTCGGCGGCCCCCTTCGATCCCTCGCCGCGCAGGCGGGCGAGGTTCTCGGGAGGCGTCTCGGCCTCGGTCGCGTCGGTGGCGTCCTCACCCGGCGTGCCGGAGGCGATGCGGGCGGTCTCGGCCTGCCCTTGCGGGTCGCGCTTCAGATCGCCTTGCGTCCGCTGCGGCACGCCGAGGTCGCGGGGCGAATCCTGCCCGAGATCCTGGCCGTTGCGGTCGGCGTAGGCGTCGAAATCCTTGAGCGTCGGGCGCTCGCTGTTGCCTGCTGTCATGGCGGCTCCTCTCTGTCGCCTGACAACAGATGCCGCGCAGCGAGGTTGCGTCCGCGGCGGCAGGCCGCCGCGGACGCGTGTCGGCTCTAGCCGATGCCCTCGAACAGCGCCGAGGAGATGTAGCGCTCGGCGAAGGAGCAGGCGACGGTGACGATGCGCTTGCCCTTGAACTCGGGCCGGCTCGCCAACTCGAGCGCCGCCGCGACGTTGCCGCCCGTCGAGATGCCGCCCGGGATGCCCTCGAACTTGGCGAGGTCGCGCGCCGTGTCGAAGGCGGTCTGGTTCGAGACCTTCAGCACGCCGTCGAGGATGTCGGTGTGCAGGTTGCCGGGGATGAAGCCGGCGCCGATGCCCTGGATCTTGTGCGGGCCCGGCTGACCGCCGGAGATGACCGGGGAATCCTCCGGCTCGACCGCGAAGACCTTCAGGCCCGGGATGCGGGGCTTCAGCACCTCGCCGACGCCCGTCACGGTGCCGCCGGTGCCCACGCCCGCCACGAAGGCGTCGAGCTGGCCGTTGGTGTCGGCCCAGATCTCCTCGGCGGTGGTCTTGCGGTGGATCTCGGGGTTGGCCGGGTTGGAGAATTGCTGCGGCATCACGGCGCCGGGGATCGTGTTCAAGAGCTCTTCGGCCTTGGCGATCGCGCCCTTCATGCCCTGCGGGCCAGGGGTCAGCTCCAGCTGAGCGCCCAGGAAGGCCAGCATCTTGCGGCGCTCCAGCGACATCGTCTCGGGCATCACCAGGATCAGGCGGTAGCCGCGGGCGGCGGCCACGAAGGCCAGCGCGATGCCGGTGTTGCCCGAGGTCGGCTCGACCAGCGTGCCGCCGGGCTTGAGCTGGCCGGAGGCCTCCAGCGCGTCGATCATGTTGACGCCGATGCGGTCCTTCACGCTGGCGATCGGGTTGAAGAACTCGAGCTTGAGCAGGATCTCGGCCTCGACGCCGCGCTCCTTCGGCAGCCGGTTCAGGCGCACCAGGGGGGTGTTGCCGATCGTCTCGGTGATCGAGCCGTAGACCCGCCCGTGCCCGACCTGTCGTGTCCCGGTGGTCGTCTCTGCGCTGCCGGCCATTGCGATCTCCCTTTCGTCGAACCGTCTCGGACGCGGGCGCGCCGGATCTCGTCCCCGGGCTGCCCGCCGTGAGGGCAGGCGATATCGCGTCACCTCGCCTCGGGCAATCGGGCTAACTTGAGGATTCGACAAATCTTTTCCCTGCCGCGGCGAGATCTCGCGGTCAGGGGAAGAGTATCGCTGCGCGCGCGGTTGGACTTGGAAGTTCGTTCTCTTGTGCCCGGGTGGTCCCGGTTCGCACGCGGTCGCCGTCGATATGCGGCCGACAGGATCCGGAGGCCGTTGGGACACCGGGCGAGGAGGGGAGGTCCCTCCGCGCTGCGAAGGGCCGATCGGCCCCGGGAGGGGGCAATCGCCGCGGTAATCGCCTCAGGCGGCCAGGCGCGCCGCGAGCAGGATAAGCGTCGCCGCGAACGGGGCGGCGGCGGCGAGCCAGAGGGCGCCGGGATGCGAGCTGCGGGGCGCGACGAAGCGGGGATCGCGCGGCGCGCCCGCCCGCAGGGGAGCTTGGCCCCCGAGGCCGATCCTGCCAGCCGAGATCCTGCCAGCCATCTACGCCGCTCCACCCGTGGACAACGGGCGGGAGAAGGCGCCCCCACCGGTCAACGGGGGCTGAATCGGGCCGGGCGAGCCGGCCGCATGGTCAGCGAAGGGTTAAAGCGCCCGGTCGAAGCGCAGCTCGCCGTTCGGGCTCTTCAGGACGAGCTGCGAGCCGACCAGATCCCACTGGGCCGCGGTGCGCAGCGCCACGAAGAAGGCCTGCTCGGTGGCGGCCAGCCCCTTGTCGCAGGGCTTCTTGGTCAGCGCGAGCGGGCCGACCGCGAGGTGCTGGTCGCGCAGCGGGAAGGCGGTGGCCGCGAAGGTGTTGCAGCCGCCGTAGCCGCGGGCGCGGTACTGCTTGTCGATGATGAAGCTCGGCCGGTCACCGCCCGCGAAGGGCTTGCCGTTGATGCTCACCGCGGTCCAGGTCGAGTCGAGCGGAAAGATCTTCTCGGTCTGCTTCGTCGGGGGCACGTATTGCGGCTTCTTCTCCTCGCCGCCCGGCGTGCGGTTGGCGCGGCCGAAGCCGGAGATGTTCGGGCTCTGCGCCCCGGCCTCGATCGCCGTCGCCATGTCGGCGGCCAGAACCGCGCAGGCCAGCGCGGCGATCCGGATCGTTCTCATCGTTCACGCCCCTCTTGCTCGGCCGCCTGCCCGCCTGCATCGGCGG
>NZ_LSIX01000165.1:0-3635 GCF_001556475.1 Methylobacterium sp. CCH5-D2
CGCTGGTGCCGATGCTCTGCGCGCGGCTGCTCAAGCACGAGCCGGCCCTCGCGCTTGTGCGCCCGCGGCTCCGGCTCGTGCTTGAGCAGCCGCGCGCAGAGCATCGGCACCAGCGTCAGCGAGACCACCGCCGAGATCACGATGGTGGCCGCCAGCGTGATGGCGAATTCGTGGAACAGGCGCCCGACCACGTCGCCCATGAACAGGAGCGGGATCAGCACCGCGATCAGCGACACGGTGAGCGAGATGATGGTGAAGCCGATCTCGCGCGAGCCCTTGAGCGCCGCCTCCAGCGGCGACTCGCCCTCTTCGACGTGGCGGGCGATGTTCTCGATCACCACGATGGCATCGTCCACCACGAAGCCCGTCGCGATGGTGAGCGCCATCAGCGAGAGGTTGTCGAGGGAGAAGCCGTAGAGGTCCATCACCGGCAGCGCCCCGATCAGCGAGAGCGGCACCGACAGGCTCGGGATCAGCGTCGCGGAGAGCGAGCGCAGGAAGAGGAAGATCACCATCACGACGAGCGCGATGGCGAGGCCGAGCTCGAACTGGACGTCGTGCACCGAGGCGCGGATCGTGGTGGTGCGGTCGGTGAGCAGGCTGATCTGCACGGCCGCCGGCATCGAGCCCTGGAGCTGGGGCAGAAGCGCCTTGATCTTGTCGACGGTCGCGATGACGTTGGCGCCGGGTTGGCGCTGGATGTTCAGGATGACGGCGGGGGTCTCGTCGGCCCAGGCGCCGAGCTTGGTGTTCTCGGGCGCGTCGACCACCTCGGCCACGTCCGAGAGCCTGACCGGCGCGCCGTTGCGGTAGGCGATGATGGCGTCCCGGTAGGTGGCCGGGTCGCGGATCTGGTCGTTGGCGTTGATCGCGTAGGACTGCTTCGGCCCGTCGATGTTGCCCTTCGGCGTGTTGACGTTGAGGTTGGTGATGGTGGTGCGCAGGTCGTCGATGTTGAGCCCGTAGGCGGCGAGCGCGCGGGAGTTGAAGCGTACCCGCACGGCCGGGCGCTGCCCGCCCGAGATGCTCACCAGCCCGACGCCCGCGACCTGGCTGATCTTCTGGGCGAGGCGGGTCTCGGCGAGATCGCGCACCTGGATCAGCGGCAGGGTCTTGGAGGTCAGCGCCAGCGTCAGCACCGGCGCGTCGGCCGGGTTCACCTTGGCGTAGATCGGCGGCGCGGGGAGGTCCGAGGGCAAGAGGTTGCCGGCCGCGTTGATCGCCGCCTGCACCTGCTGCTCGGCGATGTCGAGCGCGAGATCCAGGCTGAACTGCAGGGTGATGACGGACGCGCCCGCCGAGGATTGCGAGGTCATCTGGTTGAGGTTGGCGAGCTGCCCGAACTGCCGCTCCAGCGGCGCCGTCACCGCCGAGGTCATCACCTCGGGGCTGGCGCCCGGATAGAAGGTCTGGACCTGGATCGTCGGGTAGTCGACGGACGGTAGGGCCGAGACCGGCAGGTTCAGGTAGGACACCCCGCCGACGATCAGGATCGCCAGCATCAGCAGCGTGGTGGCGACCGGCCGCAGGATGAAGAGCCGGGACGGGTTCATGGCGCGACGCCTTTCCTCCCCCCGACGCTCTCCCTCCCCCCTCTGCGGAGGGCGGGGGCGCAGGCGATGCGCGCGCGTCCCATCGGAATCACTGTGCCTGCCGCCGTCGGGTCCGGCGCTCCCCGCCCTCGCTCGAACCGGCAGGCGTCTGGGCCGGCGCCGCCTCGGACGCGCGGCCGGCCTCGCCCGGCTGCTCGCCTTGCGGTGCCCCCTGCGCCGTCGCGCCGCTCGTCACCCGCACGGGTGCACCCTCGCGCAGGCGATCGGTGCCGTCCGTGACCACCCGGTCGCCGGGCTTCAAGCCGGAGAGCACCACGGTCCGGGTTCCGTCCGTCTCGCCGGTCTTGATCGGCCGGACCGTGACCTTGCTGTCCCCGTCCATCAGGTAGACGTAGGTGCCGGGCGTGCCCTGAAGGAGCGCGGCGTTCGGCACCAGGGGGGCGTCCTTCACCGTCTCGACGGTGAGCTTGGCGTTGACGAACTGGTTCGGGAACAGCGCCTCGTCGTCGTTCTGGAACAGGGCGCGCAGCTTCACGGTGCCGGTCGTCGTGTCGATCTGGTTGTCGACCGTGTCGAGGCGGCCCGTGGCGATCTCGTGGGCGTCGCCCCGGTCGTAGGCCCGCACCGTGAGCTTGGCGCCCGCCCGCACCTGCCGCATCACCCGGGCGACGTCGTCCTCGGGCAGGGTGAACACCACCGAGATCGGGTGGAGCTGCGTCACCACCACGATCGCTGTGGAGCCCGCCGTGACGTAGTTGCCGACATCGACCTGGCGCAGCCCGACGCGCCCGTCCACCGGCGAGACGATGCGGGTGTAGGTGATGTTGAGCCGTTGCTGATCGACCAGCGCCTGGTCGGCCGCTACCGTGCCCTCGTTCTGCTTGACCAGCGCCCCTTGCGTATCGACGTTCTGCTTCGAGATCGAATCCTGCTGCGAGAGACGCCGGAAGCGCTCCAGATCGAGCCGCGAGTTCTGCAACAGCGCCTGGTCGCGGGCGAGCTGGCCCTGGTACTGGGCGAGCAGCGCCTCGTAGGGGCGCGAATCGATCTGCGCGAGGTAGTCGCCCCGCTTGACCATCTGGCCCTCGCGGAACCCGATCTCGGTGAGGTAGCCGCTGATCTGCGAGCGCATGGTGACGGTGGCCAAGGGCGTCACCGTGCCGAGGCCCTGCAGCACCACCGGGACGTCGCCGGTCGTCACCGCGGCGATGCCGACCGCCTGCGGCATGTCGTGGGCGCCGCGCCCGCCGCGTCCGCCGCCCCGGCCCGAAGTCGCCGCCACCTCGCCCTCGGGCTTTTGCTGTCGCGCCTCGTACCAGCGCTGGCCGACCGCGCTGAGGCCGAGCAGGGCCAGGACGAGCAGCATCCAGCGCAGCGGGCGGAAGCGCCGCCGCGTGGGGGAGGCGGGCGGCTCCGGCTGGAAGGCCCGCGCCCGGTCGGTGCGAATCGGTGAACTCTCGTTCATGCCTGATGAGAACTTGCCTGCCTAAGAACCCTGCATCCCGCGGAACGCCCCGGTCGCTCTCACCGCTCCGCGGGTCGCGGCCGGTTCATCCTCTCGCCCAGCCCGGCGCGACGCGAGCGGTGCCCGACCAATACGGTGTCAGTACGGCGCCGACGTTTCGCGCATATTGCCGGATTCACCCGGCGGCCGGTCCGCGCCGTAGTAACGCACCACCTCGCGGAAGGAGGCGTCGGCGGGAATCACCGGCAGGAGAAGGCGCAGGGCGAGGCCCAGCAGGCCGGCCGCGAGGGCGAAGAGCAGGCAGATCCGCATCGGCGTCCGCGAAGGTTGCAGGTCATCGCCCTTCTAGCCCGGATCCGGCGCGGACGCGAAAAGGGCCGCCAACGGATTGGCGGCCCTATCCACGCCCGGAGCGGCGCTTCATCAAGGCTGGACGAGGGGGCAAAGTCCCGCCCCGAGAAGCGCCGTCCCAGCCGTGTGTCAGGACAATTGGCTCACGACTGATGAAAGTCAACAATCGTCAGCAGGGCCCGGCGGGTGGCAGCCGGTGCAACGTGCGGTGGCGCACCTTCGCGCTCCGGTTCACGGCTGCGGCACGCCCGTGATAAGGCCGGGGC
>NZ_LSIX01000166.1:0-11856 GCF_001556475.1 Methylobacterium sp. CCH5-D2
GCGGGAACGCGCCCTGGCTGGGGGACGCCGCGCTCTCCACCGCCAAGGCGCTCGGCGCCATCGTCGCCGTGGTGCTGGTCGGCCGCTACGGCCTCAACCCCTTCTTCCGCCTGCTCGCGGCCTCCGGCGCCCGGGAGGTGATGACGGCCGCCGCCCTCCTCGTGGTGCTCGGCACCGCGCTGATGATGCAGGAGGTAGGCCTCTCGATGGCGATGGGGGCGTTCCTGGCGGGCATCCTCCTCGCCGAGTCGAACTTCCGCCACCAGCTCGAGGCCGATATCGAGCCCTTCCGCGGCATGCTGCTCGGCCTGTTCTTCATGAGCGTGGGCATGTCGATCGACGGCGCCCTGGTGAAGGCGGTCTGGCCGCAGCTCTTCGGCGCGACCGCGGCGGCGATCCTCGTGAAGGTCGCGCTGGTGGCGGCCCTCTTCCGCCTGTTCGGCTCCGGCCCCCTCGATGCGCTGCGGGGCGCCGCCGTGCTGGCGCCGGCCGGCGAGTTCGCCTTCGTGCTGCTGCCGCAGGCGGAGGGGCTGGGGCTGACCGACGCCACCAGCACGCGCTTCGCCGTGGCGCTGGCCGCGCTGACCATGCTGGTCGGGCCCGTGGCCGCCAAGGGCCTCGACAAGGCGCTCGACGCCGTCCGGGCCCGCTCGGGCGATCCCGACCTGCCCGCCACCGACGTGGTCGAGAGCGCCGAGACGCGGGTGCTGGTGATCGGCTTCGGCCGCTTCGGGCAGATCCTGACCCAGGTGCTGCTGGCGGAAGGCATCGCCGTCACGGTGATCGACAAGGATGTCGAGCAGATCCGCTCGGCCTCGCGCTTCGGCTTCCGGATCTACTACGGCGACGGCACCCGCCTCGACGTGCTGCGCGCCGCCGGCATCGGCCGGGCCGAGCTCGTCTGCATCTGCGTGGACGACGCGCAGGCCGCGCTGAAGATCGTCGAGATGGTGCACGAGGAGTTCGAGAGCGTGCGCACCTACGTGCGGGCCTACGACCGCATGCACGCCGTCGAGCTGATGAACCGCGACGTCGACTTCCAGCTCCGCGAGACCTCCGAGTCGGCGCTGCAGTTCGGGCGTGCCACCCTGGAGGGGCTGGGCCTGCCGGCCGAGGCCGCCGCCGCCCGCGTCGAGGACGTGCGCAAGCGCGACGTCGCCCGCCTCGTCCTGCAGCAGGCCGGCGCGCTGCCGGAGGGCAGCGGCTGGCTGCGCGGCAACGCACCCGCCGAGCTGAAGCCCGAGCCCCTGACCGCTCCGCAGCGCCCGGCCCGCGCGCTGAACGCCGAGACGCGGGACATCATCGGCCACGACCGCCGCGAGGCGGCCGAACGCCTGCTGGATCGGCCGGTCCCGGAGGCGGGGACGGACACGGACATCGAGGCCGAGGCCGCGGGCGGGACGGTGCTGGAGCGGGCGGACGGCCGGCGCGAATAGGTGAGGATGACCGCGCTCCCGGCGCGGCGCGATCCGGTTCGGGATCCGCGCGTTCTGGCTATCGGGCGCCCGACAGGGCAGACTTGCCCCTTGGACGGGCGAAGGGCCTCGGGGCGGGGTTCGGCCCGGTTCCGCGTCGGTATCAGTGAGGCCGCAGGCCATGTTCAACCCGATCGACATGCTGCAGGGCCCCGGTGCCGCCGGGATGCAGGGGGTGGCCCAGCAGTTCGGCCTCAGCCCCGAGCAGACCCGCCGCGCCCTCGAAGCCCTGCTGCCGGCCTTCGCGATCGGGCTGCAGCGCACGACGCCGAACGATCCCACGGGCTTCGCCAACATCTTCGGCTCGCCGATGCTGACCCAGGCGGTGCTGCAGCAGGCCTCGCTGACGAGCGGCGTCGGCGCGCAGGTCCTGCGCCAGATGCTGCCGATGATGGCGGGCGCCGTGGTGGCGAGCATCGTCCACATGCTGCTGAACCCGCCGGCCGTGAGCGAGCCGGCCCAGCCGCAACAGGCCGCCGCGGCCTTTCCGGTCAACCAGGCCTGGATCGAGATGATGAAGGCCTTCATGCCGGCCGCCGAGGCACCCCGGCCGCAGGCCCCGCCTTCGGCACGCCCCGGATCCCGCGGAACCCGGACCGAGGCGCGGCCCGCGGGCGCACGGAGCGCGGGTGCCAGACCCGCCGGCGGGCCCGACACGCAGACGGCCGGACAGGATCTCCTGCAGCAGATGCTCCAGACGGGCGCCGAGGTGCAGCAGCAGAACGTGCGGGCGATGCAGGGCCTGTTCGACGCCTTCTGGAGCGAGGCCGGGCGCGCCGCCGGGCAGCCCCCCGCCGCGAAGCCGGCCGGCCGTACCCCACCCAAGCCCGGCGAGGCCTGAGAGCGTTCCGGGAGGGAGCCGGGCCGGCGTGCGGCCGTCTACTGGACCTGCGCGGCGGTCGTACCAATTCGGACGTAGACGTCGTTCATCTTCGAGCCGTAGAGCTTGATCGTCCCGGCCGCGACCGCGAAGATCAGCGCGCCGATCATCGCGTATTCCATCGCCGTGCTGCCGCGCTGGTCGCGCGCGAAGGCCGAGACGGCACGGGTCGTCCGGCCCGGCACGTTGCCGTCCTCCGCTCCGGTCCGCTCTGCTCGGGTCGGCACCATGGAAGTCCGTCTGCGGGCCTGGATGGCCACGTGTGCACGCTAGACGCCACAACCTTGCGGATGCATTAAGGAACCCCCGGGCGATCCGCCGGCCAGCGCTCGATCTGTCGCCCGAGGACCACGCGGCCCGCGCAATCGTGCCCCGCGCCGCGCGCACGGAGGCGGTTTCGAGGGCTCGGCCTGTTGACAGAACGGGCCTGCCCTCGCCACATCCGGGCCATGAGCGCCGACATCCCGAATCCCGACGCCGCGCCCGCGACGGGCCTCAAGCCTCCGCTGGAGATCCTGCTCGCGGCACCGCGCGGCTTCTGCGCCGGCGTGGTGCGCGCCATCGACGTGGTGGAGCGCGCGCTCGCGATCTACGGGCCGCCCGTCTACGTCCGCCACGAGATCGTCCACAACAAGTACGTGGTCGAGAGCCTGAAGCGGAAGGGCGCCGTCTTCGTGCGCGAGCTCGACGAGGTGCCCGACAGCGGCGCGCCCGTGATCTTCTCCGCCCACGGCGTGGCCAAGACCGTGCCGGCCAACGCCGTCGAGCGCGGGCTCACCACCATCGACGCGACCTGCCCGCTGGTGACCAAGGTCCACCGCGAGGCCGAGATCCACCACAAGCGCGGGCGCCACGTCCTGCTCGTCGGCCATTCGGGCCACCCCGAGGTCGTCGGCACGATGGGCCAGTTGCCGAAGGGCTCGATTACGCTGGTCGAGGATCTCGAGCAGATCGCGGCGCTCGAGCCGGAGAACCCGAACAACCTCGCCTGGGTGACGCAGACCACGCTCTCGGTGGACGACACCCGCCACATCGTGGACGCCCTGAAGCAGAAGTTCCCGAACATCACCGGGCCGCACAAGGACGACATCTGCTACGCCACCACTAACCGCCAGGAGGCGGTGAAGCAGATCGCGCCGCTGGTCGACGCGCTGATCGTGGTGGGCTCGTCCAACTCCTCGAACTCGCAGCGCCTGCGCGAGGTCGCCGAGCGCGTCGGCTGCCCGATCACCCGACTGGTGCTGCGCGCCGAGGAGATCGACTGGCCGGCCTTCGAGGGCGTGAAGAAGCTCGGCCTCACCGCCGGCGCCTCGGCGCCCGAGGTGCTGGTCGAGGAGATCATCGACGCCTTCGCGGCCCGCTACGACGTGACCGTCGACACTGTCTCGACGGTGGTCGAGGACATGGTGTTCCCGCTGCCGCGGGAGTTGCGCAGCGAGGCGGCCGCCGCCGAGTAGGCCGGCCCCGAGACCCCCACGGCACGGTGTTTCGAGGGGCGCCCGACTGGCGCCCCTCTTCCGTCCAGGATTCTCCCAACCGAACGAGCGCAGCGCGTGGCCGTCTACACCGAGGTACCCGACGCGGAGCTGAGCGCCTTCCTGGCCGCCTACGAGATCGGCACCCTGCTCTCCTACAAGGGCATCGCCGAGGGGGTCGAGAACACCAACTTCTTCCTGCACACCACGAGCGGCAACTTCATCCTCACCCTCTACGAGAAGCGGGTGAACGAGGGGGACCTGCCCTTCTTCCTTAACCTGATGGACCACCTCGCCCGCCGCGGGCTCGCCTGCCCGCAGCCGGTGCGCAACCGCGACGGGCAGGCGCTCGGCCGCCTCTGCGGCCGGCCGGCAGTGATCGTGACCTTCCTGGAAGGCGTCTCCGTCAAGGCGCCCGGCGTCGATCATTGCGCGGCGCTCGGCCGGGCGCTCGCCGAGCTGCACGCGGCGGGCAGCGACTTCGGCATGAGCCGCGCCAACAGCCTCTCGGTCGGGGCCTGGGGACCGCTCTTCGCGCAGGCCGAGGGCCAGGCCGACGGGGTCTCGTCGGGCCTCTCCGAACGCACCCGCGCCGACCTCGCGCTCCTCGAGGCGTCCTGGCCGGCCGGGCTGCCCGGCGGGGTGATCCACGCCGACCTCTTCACCGACAACGTGTTCTTCATCGGCGACGCGCTGTCGGGCCTGATCGACTTCTACTTCGCCTGCACGGACGCCTTCGCGTACGACCTCGCGATCTGCCTCAACGCGTGGTGCTTCGAGGATGCGGGCCGGATCTTCCGGCGGGACATGGCCGCGGCGCTGATCGCCGGCTACGAGGCGGTGCGCCCGCTGGAACCCGCCGAGGTCGCGGCCCTGCCGGTCCTCGCCCGCGGGGCGGCGCTCCGCTTTATGCTGACCCGCCTGGTCGACTGGCTCAACGTGCCGCCCGGCGCCCTGGTCCAGCCAAAAGACCCGCGCGAGTACGACCGGCGCCTCGCCTTCCACCGGCAGGCCCGCGACGCGCGCGACTACGGCCGCGCCTGAGATCGGGGGGACGCGGCCCCTTCCGCGTCTTCCCTCCCACCGTCAGGCGAGCGGCCCTGGGATCGCGGCCTCGGCCTCAGCCCGCAGCCGCGTCTCGTGCCGGCGCACGAACAGCCAGAGCGCGAGGCCGCCGAAGATCACCCCGGCGAGCAGCGCGAGGCCGACCGGGCCGGCGACCTTCTCGATCGAGCGCCCGCACAGGTACGAGCCCAGCCCCATCGCGGCCGCCCAGATCACGCCGCCGAGCCCGTTGAACAGCATGAAGCGGCGCGCATCGAGCCGGTTCACGCCGGCGAGCACCGCCGCGTAGGCGCGCAGCATGGCGGTGAAGCGGCCGAAGAACACGATCTTGCCGCCGTGCTCCCGGAACAGGTACTGGCCGAGCTTGAGCCGGCCGTGGTCGAGGGCGATCAGGTGGCCGTAGCGCAGCAGCAGCGGCATGCCCCAGCGGCGGCCCGCCCAGTAGCCGAGGTTGTCGCCGAGGATCGCCGCCGAGGCGGCCGCCAGGACGATCAGGCCGATGTTGAGCTGGCCCGTGCTGCCCGCGTAGACCGCCGAGGAGATCAGCGCGGTCTCTCCAGGCATCGGCACGCCCGCGCTCTCCAGGGTGATGATCGCGAAGATCGCGAGGTAGCCGTAGCTCGCGATCAGATCCGCGATCGGCAGATCGTGAAGGAAGGACACGCGTTCGGATCCCGTTCGGTTGCGATTCAACCGGACGTCGCGATCCGAACGTGGCCTTTCGAGGGCGGACCGGGGCGACGGCGCGTCCCGGGCATCCGGCCTCAGATCACCTTGAGGAGAGCCTCGGCGCCGGACGCTTCCGCCTTGGAGGGCGATTCCTCGACGTTGAGCACCCGGACCACGCCGTCCTCGACGAGCGCCGCGTAGCGCTTCGAGCGGATGCCGAGGCCGAAGCCGGTGCCGTCCATCTCCAGGCCGATCGCCTTGGCGAAGTCCCCGTTGCCGTCGGCCAGGAACTCAATGCCCTCGGCGCCGCTGGCCTTGGCCCAGGCGTCGAGCACGAAGACGTCGTTGACCGAGGTCACGGCGATCGCGTCCACGCCGCGCGCCAGGATCGCGTCGCGGTGGGTGACGAAGCCCGGCAGGTGGTTGCGGTGGCAGCTCGGCGTGAAGGCGCCCGGCACGCCGACCAGCACGACGCGGCGGCCCTTGAACACGTCGTCCGTGGTCTTGGCCGCGGGGCCGTCCGGGCCGCTCACGCGGAAAGTCGCCTGGGGCAGGTGATCGCCGACCTGAATCATCGCCGTCTCCGTCGTCTCGAAACTGCCACGCTTGCGCGGTTCGCGCTTGAACTAGGGCCGGGGGCCGGCCCTGTCGAGCCACGGCCCCCTTCCCCGGCGCGTCGCGCGTTTTGTCCGCTGGACAAAGGTCGGGCGGGGCGTAGCATGGCGCCATGCAGATGCCTCCGTCCGGCGCCCCCTCCTATCTCGACGGCCAGTTCCTGGTGGCGATGCCCGGGATGAGCGACGAGCGCTTCGCCCGCTCGGTGATCTACGTCTGCGCCCACTCGGCCGACGGGGCGATGGGCATCATCGTCAACAAGCCGGTCACCGACCTCTCGATGCCCGACCTCCTGCTGCAGCTCGACGTGGCGCAGGAAGCCGACGCGATCCGCCTGCGCGAGCGCGTCGGCCACATGCCGGTGCTGATGGGCGGGCCGGTCGAGGGGCGGCGCGGCTTCGTGCTGCACACCGACGACTTCCACATCGACCAGTCCACGCTGATCATCGACGAAGGCATCTGCCTCACCGCCACCGTCGAGATCCTGCGCGCCATCGCGAGCGGGGCGGGCCCGGCGAGCGCGGTGCTGGCGCTGGGCTACGCGGGCTGGCAGGCGGGCCAACTCGAGAGCGAGATCATGGCCAACGGCTGGCTCAACTGCCCGGCCGACCCGACCCTGATCTTCAACACCGATCTCGACGCCAAGTACGAGCGGGCGCTGCGCGGCATCGGCATCGACCCGGCCATGCTCTCTGGCAGCGTCGGCCGCGCCTGAGGCTCCGCCTCCGCGCACCTGGCCGCCGCGGGCCCGCGGTCCGACATACCGTCTCGACAGAGAGGGATGCGCCCTGCATCCCGCCGACCGGAGTACCGCATGAACGAGCGTACCGACCTGCTGATGCGCGTCGAGGGCATGACCTGCGAGGGTTGTGCCGAGGCGGTGCGGCGCACGGTCTGCCGGCTCGACCCGGAGGCCGCCGTCGAAGTCGATCGCCCGGGCGAGCGCGTCGCGATCCGGACGAGCGCCCAGAGCCTCGCCTCGCGATCGCGGAGGCGCTCGGCAAGGCCGGCTACACCGCGACCGCGATGACGGGCTGAGCCCGCAAAGGCTTCTTCGCCACCCGCCCGATCACGAAAGATATTTTGTGGGCTCGTCGAAAAATTTCGACGGGCTTTTCACCTTGGCTTGCCGCTAAACTACCGGGATAGCGCGTTGATCGGGCCCGGCTCGGGCCAGGTCGCGCCGCGCCCGCACGGCAAAAGCCGGCGGGGATCCCGTGCGGAACGCGACGGACGCCGTGACGGGCGCCCTGCGGCGCGGCCCGCACCACTCAGGGTGAGGAAACCATGCCGTCAGACATCGAGATCGCTCGCGCCGCCACCCTGAAGCCGATCGCCGCGGTGGCGGAGACGCTCGGCATCCCGGACGAGGCCCTGCACAATTACGGCAAGCACATCGCCAAGCTCGACCACGGCTTCATCGCCGGCCTTGAGGGGCGGCCCGAGGGCAAGCTCGTGCTCGTCACCGCGATCTCGCCGACGCCCGCGGGCGAGGGCAAGACCACCACGACGGTGGGCCTCGGCGACGCGCTGAACCGGATCGGCCAGAAGACCATGATCTGCCTTCGCGAGCCCTCGCTCGGCCCCTGCTTCGGCATGAAGGGAGGCGCGGCCGGCGGCGGCAAGGCGCAGGTCGTGCCGATGGAGCAGATCAACCTGCACTTCACCGGCGACTTCCACGCCATCACCTCGGCCCACAGCCTCGCGGCGGCGCTGATCGACAACCACGTCTACTGGGCCAACGAGCTCAACATCGACGTGCGCCGCATCTTCTGGCGCCGCGTTGTGGACATGAACGACCGCGCGCTGCGCCAGATCACGCAGTCGCTTGGCGGCGTCGCCAACGGCTTCCCCCGCGAGGATGGCTTCGACATCACGGTGGCGTCCGAGGTGATGGCGGTGTTCTGCCTCGCCAAGAATCTGGAGGACCTGGAAGAGCGCCTCGGCCGCATCGTCATCGCCGAGACCCGCGACCGCAAGCTCGTCACGCTGAAGGACGTGAAGGCCACGGGCGCCATGACCGTGCTCCTGAAGGATGCGCTGCAGCCGAACCTCGTGCAGACCCTGGAGGGCAACCCGGCCCTCATCCACGGCGGCCCCTTCGCCAACATCGCGCACGGCTGCAACTCGGTGATCGCGACGCGCGCCGGCCTGCGGCTCGCCGACTACACGGTGACGGAAGCGGGCTTCGGCGCCGATCTCGGGGCCGAGAAATTCCTCGACATCAAGTGCCGGCAGGCCGGCATCAGCCCCTCGGCGGTGGTGATCGTCGCCACCGTGCGCGCCCTCAAGATGCACGGCGGCGTCAACAAGAAGGACCTCGGGGGCGAGAACATCGAGGCCCTGGAGCGGGGCTTCGCCAACCTCGCCCGGCACGTCACCAACGTGCGCAATTTCGGTCTGCCGGTGGTGGTGGCAGTCAACCACTTCTACGCCGACACCGACGCGGAGCACGCCCGGCTGCGGGAGCTGTGCGGCGAGCGCCTCGGCGTCGAGGCCATCACCTGCAAGCACTGGGCGGAGGGCGGCGCGGGCGCCGAGGCCCTGGCCCAGGCGGTGGTGCGGCTCGCCGAGGGCGGTGCCCAGCCGATCACCTACACGTACGAGACCGAATCGAAGCTCACCGACAAGATCAAGGCGATCGCGACCAAGCTCTACGGCGCGGCCGACATCCAGATCGAGTCGAAGGCCGCCCAGAAGCTCGCCGCCTTCGAGGCCGAGGGCTACGGCCACCTGCCGGTCTGCATGGCCAAGACGCAGTACTCGTTCTCGACCGATCCCACCCTGATCGGCGCGCCGGACGGGCACATCGTCGGGGTGCGCGACGTGCGGCTCTCGGCCGGCGCCGGCTTCGTGGTGGTGATCTGCGGGGAGATCATGACGATGCCGGGCCTGCCCAAGGTTCCGGCCGCCGACACGATCCGCCTCGACGCGAACGGGCAGATCGACGGGCTGTTCTGAGGCGCGGGAGCCCGCGGCCCGGGCCCTACCGGCCCGAGCCGCGGATCAGCATCTTGACCCGCTGGTCCGCCCGCTCGAGGCGCTCGGCGATGCCGCGGCGGGTGCATTTCTCGATCGTGTCGCCCGCGTAGAGCCCGTAGTCCCGCGCCTTCTCGCGGCAGGCGCTGAGCGGCGGCCAGACCACGATCACGGTCAGGAACAGGGCCAGCCCGAGCACGTCGATGGCGAGCCACGCCTTCCAGCCGAGCTTGCCGCGGCCGCCCTCCCCCGGTCTCAGGGCGCCGCGACGCCGCCGGGCATTCGGGCCGCCGCTTCGCGCGAGCCGCGCATCCAAGCGGTCGGCCTCCCCGGCCTGGACGTGGGACGGCGATGTCTGCATGTCGGATCCCCCCGATGCGATGCTGGCGTTCAGTCGATGACGCGGCGGATCAGCCTGAGGCCGTCACCGAGCGAGACGGCGCTCTCGACGATCTGGCCACGCGCGCAGACGCCGGCGTGGACGATCTGGCCGAGCCCGGTCCCGCCTCCCGAGCGGCAATCGGCGAGGGCGTAGCCGTAGAGAAAGATCCCGAGCGGCGTCAGGAAGACGGCGAGCTTCAGCAGCCCGAACAGGCGCGAGAGGACGCCGCGGCGCGGGGGCTCGTCGTACCCGTCGTCGTACCAATCCGCGTCGTCCTGCCGATGAGGACGACGGCCGAACTCGGGGTGCGCGTGGGGCGTCATGGTCGTGCGAGCCGTCGCAGATCGGCGGATCCCGTCCGCCGAAAACTACCCTAGGTCGCCCAATATGAAAATCGGCCTAACCGCGGTGCTTAAGCGGCCGTTAAGGCGCAGCCCGCGACGCGCGCCGCCTCAGGCGGAGAGCGCCCGGTTCACGGTGGTGCGCAGATCGGCCAGCGAGAAGGGCTTCGTCAGCACGTCCGTGACGATGGCGTCGAGGCCGCGGGCGCGCTCGCGCTGGTCGGCGAAGCCCGTCATCAGCAGGATGGTCAGGTCGGGAAAGTCGCGCTTGGCCGCGAGCGCCAGGGCGATGCCGTCCATCAGCGGCATGCGGATGTCGGTGAGCAGGAGGTCGAAGGCGCCGTCGGCCTCGTTCAGCCGGTCGAGCCCGTCGCTGCCGTCGATCGCCGTGACGACGGTGTGGCCGTCGATCTCCAGGCCCCGCTTCAGGAAGCCCCGGACCGTCTCTTCGTCATCCACGAGCAGGATGCGCGCCATGTCAGTTCGCTGCCGTCCTGTCGCGAGGGCCGCCCGTCCGGCGACGGCACGGAGTCACCGAGGGATACGCCGCGCGCGAGCGCGGTGGGCGGGTGGCCTGCAAGATCCGGTCCGTAGCTGAGAATGCCGCGCTTGTGCCGCGGTTCCATCCGGGTGCGCCCACGCTCAGCCGCCGTCGAACAGGTCGGGATCGGTGCTGTCGAAATCCACCAGCCCGACGAAGGGCAGCTGCCGGAAGGCGTGGGCGGCGTCCATGCCGTAGCCCACCACGAACACGTCCGGGCAGGTGAAGCCGACGAAGTCCGCGTCCATCGTCACCGCCCGCTTGCCGGGCTTCTCCAGGAGCACCGCGGTCAGCACGCGGCGCGCGCCGCGCGCCATGAGCAGGTCCTTGGCGAAGACCAGGGTGCGGCCCGATTCCAGGATGTCGTCGACGAGGAGCACGTCGCGGCCCCGCACCTCGCTCTGCACGTCGCGCAGGATCTCGACCTGGCCCGACGAGACCGTGCCGGTGCGGTAGCTCGACAGGTGGACGAACTCGACATGGGGGGCGAGCCCGACATGGTGCAGCGCCCGCAGGAGGTCGGCCGCGAACATGAAGCTGCCCTTGAGCACCGCGACCACCAGCAGGTTCTCGGGCTTGGCGGCCACGATCGCCTCGGCGATCTCCGCGTTGCGCCGGGCGATGGCGGCTTCGTCGAACAGGACGCGCACGCGTCGTGAGGCTTCGGTCATGCGCCCGTTAGACCATCTTTTCGCGGACGCTTCCACGGGTGCGCCCGCGAAAAGCGGTGCTCCGCCTCACGGTTGGGCGGATTTCCCCATCGCGGATGCCGACGCCCGTGCGGCCGGCCCGGCCGCGAACCGGATCTGCAGCCCGCGTCCCTGCGCGGGCGGATCGGTGAGGTTCGCGTGGAAGCGGGCGCGCTCGCCCTGCCCGAGCGCGGCGCGGGGCGGGGCGACGGCGAAGCTGCGCAGGGTCAGGCCGCCCGCGTCCAGCACCTCGACCGTGAGCGGCGGCACCGGCACCGTCCCGCGGGCGAGCCCGACGAGGTCGCCCTCCAGCACCAGCTCGGCCGGCCGGCCCGCCTCCGCGGGGTTGCGGAAGGCCACCACGTCGCGGATCTCCAGCCCGCGCAGGTTCACCGGCAGGCCGATCCCCGCATAGAGCGCGGCGCTCTGCGGCACCGCCTGCACCACCGCCGTGCGGGCGAGGCAGGCGAGCGGCAGCACGGCGGCGAGCACCAGCCCGGCGGCGAGCGCGGGGGAGAGGCGCGGCAGCCCGCGCCGCGCCGTCCGGCGCGGCTTCGCCCCTCCGCGCCGGGCCTTCGCGGCGGGTGCGGGCGGCACGTTCTCGACGACGTCCGCGCCGACCGCCTCGCGCACCGCCGCGGAGGCCTCCTGCCAGTCCGCCGCCGTGGGCGCGTCGGCCTCCGCCTCCGCCAGTTCCTCGGCGTGCGCGGCCAGCACCTCGGCGGGCGTGATGAACCAGGTCTCG
>NZ_LSIX01000167.1:0-46854 GCF_001556475.1 Methylobacterium sp. CCH5-D2
TCGCCCGGGAAGACGGTGAGAGGGCAGCGACCCGCGAGCCAGGAGACCTGCCGTCCATCGTGGTCACACGCGGAGCGTGCCGGACGGGGTGTGTCGGCAGGTGTTGGTGATGGCGCGCGGTCTGCGGCGTGCCCTCATCGGCCTCGTTCGCGGTGACGTGCCACTGCCGTTGCCCGAGGCCCCGATGTCCATCCTTCAGCCTCCGCCAGTCCCGCGTTCACTCTCGGTGGGCGCCCTGGCCGCCGCCCTCTGTATCGCCCCGACCTGTGCCGGCGCGCAGGCCGCTCGCGCTGACGAGGTCACCCTGTCGGAGATCTCGGTGAGCGCCGTGGCCGCGCCAACTGCCGCTGCTGCCGGTCCGGCCTCGGCCAGCGCCGGCTACGTCGGTGGGGTGTCGGGTATCGGCGGCGCGCTTCGCCCGGTCGACGCGGCAAGCGGCGGCATCATCTCGGGCGCGCAGATCAACAGCCGGCCCGTCACGCGGCCTGGCGAGGTGCTGGAGGAGGTGCCGGGCCTCATCGTCACGCAGCACTCGGGCGAGGGCAAGGCCAACCAGTTCTTCCTGCGCGGCTTCAACCTCGACCACGGCACCGACATCGCCCTGTTCGTGGACGGCATGCCGGTCAACATGCGCACCCACGCGCACGGCCAGGGCTACGCCGACCTCAACTTCCTGATCCCCGAACTCGTCGGGGCGGTGGAGTTCCACAAGGGGCCGTACTTCGTGCGCGACGGCGACTTCGCCTCCGCCGGCTCGGTGCGGATCGACTACCTCGACACGGTCGCGCAGAACGTCGCGCTGACCTCGCTCGGCTCCTTCGGCTACAGGCGCGCGCTCTCGATCGCCTCCGCGCCGCTCGGCACCGGCAACCTCCTGGTGGCCGGCGAGGCGCAGACCTACGACGGCCCCTGGGAGGTGCCCGACAACTTGCGGAAGCTTAACGGCGTCCTGCGCTACAGCCAGGGCACGGCGCTCGACGGGTTCTCGGTCACCGGCATGGCCTACTGGGCGAGGTGGAACGCCACCAACCAGATCCCCGAGCGCGCGGTCGCCGACGGCATCATCGGCCGCTACGGCACTCTCGACCCGACGGATGGCGGCGATACCGGCCGCTTCTCGCTCTCGGGGCGCTGGAGCCAGACGGACGAGACCGGCATCACGCGCGCGAACGCCTACGTCATCCGCTACCGGATGAACCTCTGGAACGACTTCACCTACTTCCTGAACGACCCCGTCAACGGCGACCAGTTCCGCCAGCTCGACGACCGGGTGCTGGGCGGAGGTGAGGTTGCCCACGTCTTCCAGGGCGATCTCGTCGGGCTGCCGATGGAGAACGAGATCGGCCTCCAGACCCGCACCGATGCCATGCGGGTCGGGCTCTTCAACACGACGAACCGCCTCTTCCGCTCCACGGTGCTCGACGACCGGGTGCTGGAGGCGAGCGCGGCCTTCTACTACGAGAACCGGCTGCGCTGGACCGACTGGCTGCGCACCAGCGTCGGCTTCCGCGCCGACGGCTACTACGCCGACGTCCGCTCCGACACGCCGGCCAATTCGGGGCGCGCCCGCGACGGCATCGTCAACCCGAAGCTCGGGCTCGTGCTCGGGCCCTGGGCCGAGACCGAGCTCTACCTGAACTACGGCGGCGGCTTCCACTCGAACGACGTGCGCGGGGTGACGGCCACGACCGACCCGGCGAGCCCTCTGTTCAACGTCGCCCGCTCGCCCTTCCTGGTGCCCTCGACCGGCTACGAGGTCGGGATCCGCAACCGCTCGATCGCCGGGCTGGAGACCGCGGTCGCGCTGTTCCGGCTCGACTTCGCCTCCGAGAACCTGTTCCAGGGCGATACCGGCACCACCGAGCCCAGCCGGCCGACCCGCCGCCTCGGCATCGAGTGGACGAACCGCTACGCGGTCACCCCCTGGCTGCGGCTCGAGGGCGACCTCACGGTTACCAACGCCCGCTTCGCCGACCGCGACCCGGCCGGCAGCCGCGTGCCGGAGGCGCCCACGACCATCGCGTCGGCCGGCATTACCTTCGGCGAGGGTCTCGGCTGGTTCGGCTCGCTGCGCTTCCGCTACTTCGGGCCGCGCCCGCTGATCGAGGACAACGCGGTGCGCTCGAAGCCCACCGCGTTGCTGAACGGCCGCGTCGGCTACAACTTCGAGAACGGGGTGAGCCTGTCGCTCGACATCCTGAACCTGACGAACGCCCGGGCCGACCAGATCACGTACTTCTACGAGTCGCGCCTGCCCGGCGAGGCCGGGGGCGTGGCCGATCGCCACTTCCACCCGGTCGAGCCCACGGCCGTGCGGTTGACTCTGGCGGGCCGGTTCTGAGAGCTGGGATCGGCTTTCTCAGCCTGCCACGAAGGTCCGCTCAGGGGTAGAAAGCCGACATTGGTTCACAGGCCGGAAGCTGCCATTCTACGTTGCTGAGCCGCAAACTTCGTCCTGTTCCTCCCGCACATCTAACATGGCTGTAGCGGCATCGATAATGCGCGATATGCTGCTTGGTGCCTCAGGCAGTAAAACCGGATGGAACACGCCGAATAATGTGACCAGGTGTCGATCATCCGCCCGTACCGATGCGCTTGAAGTCGAGGGCGGATGCGAAGATGACCGCCTGGGTCCGGCTGCGGACGCCGAGCTTCCTCATAATCTCGGTCGCGTGCGTCTTTACCATCGACATGCCGATGCCGAGGCAGAGCGCGATCTCCTTGTTGCTGAGGCCCTGCTTGATCAGGATCAGCACGTTCATCTGCGCGTGGGACAGGGTAGACATCCGGGCGGAGGCCACAGAGGTCGATCTCGGACCGGCGCTGAGGGCGGCTGCCACGCTGTCCGGGACGAAGATCTCGCCTTCCAGCGCGCGCGCGACCGCTTCGAGATAGGCGGCACGGTTCGACGTCTTCGGTACGAAGCCGGCCGCCCCAAGCGCCAGCGCCTCCCGGATGATAGGGGCCTCCTCCAGCCCGGAGCAGATCAGGACTGGGATCCGCGGGAACCGGGCCCGGATTGCCATGAATCCCTCGAACCCGCGGATTCCATGCATCGATAAGTCGAGGATGACGAGATCCGTACCGGGCGTATGGCCGAGCGCGGCGGTAGCGGCCTCGATCGAGTCCGCATCCTCGATCAGGGCTTCGGGAAAGCCCGCCTGCAGGATCCGTCGGACGGCATCCCGGAACAGGGCGTGGTCGTCGACCAGAAGAAGTTGCACTGCGGGTTCTCAAATGCGCTCGGCTGCGCGGATGAGGTTTCCGGGACTCGCATCAGCCGTCAAGAAAGGCTGGTCAAATATTATTCTTATGGGCTTGATCCGAGATTTTCATTGGCAAATGTCCTAATCGACATAGGAAGTAACCAAAATAATAAGGATTTAATATAAAGGTTGTACCAAGGTCCATGTCGGCGAAAGCGCTATTCGCTCTCATAGTCCTCTGAGAGAGGTCGTACGCAGCTGATTGCCGCCTCTCGGAACAAGCCGATCCACCGCAACAATCGGATCGACAGGGAGAGACGCATGGCCCATTCGAACGCGACGGCATCCCCGCGCCGATACCTCCTGGCAACCGCATCGTCCCTCCTGGCTCTGACGCTGGCCCTCGGGGGCCCGTCCAGCGCCAAGGACGCGAAGGATGCCAAGGAGATGAAGCCGGTCGCCTGGGAGGACATCCTCAACGACCAGCAAACCAACAACGACGTCTTGATGTACGGCATGGGCGTGAAGGCCCAGCGCTTCTCCCCGCTCGACAAGATCAACATCAACAACGTCGGCCTGCTGAAGCCGAAATGGTCGTTCTCGTTCGGCGACGAGAAGCAGCGCGGCCAGGAGGGCCAGGCGCTCGTCCACGACGGCATCATCTACATCACGGCGTCCTACTCACGCATCTTCGCGCTCGATTCCAAGACCGGCAAGAAGATCTGGTCGTACGCCGCCCGTCTGCCCGACGACATCCGCCCCTGCTGCGACGTGGTCAGTCGCGGTGCAGCGATCTACGGCGACAAGATCTTCTTCGGCACCCTCGACGCCTCGATGATCGCGCTGAACGCCAAGACCGGCAAGGTGATCTGGAACAAGAAGTTCGACGATCACACCGCCGGCTACGCCTATACGGGCGCGCCCAACATCGTGAAAGACCAGAAGACCGGCAAGGTCCTGTTGGTCCACGGCAATTCCGGCGACGAGTTCGGCGCGGTGGGCAAGCTCTACGCCCGCGATCCCGAGACCGGCGAGGAGGTCTGGATGCGCCCGATGGTCGAGGGTCATATGGGACGCCTCAACGGCAAGGACTCGACGCCGACGGGCGACGCCAAGGCCCCGTCCTGGCCCGACAAGGACGGCAAGAAGGTCGAGGCCTGGAGCCACGGCGGCGGCGCCCCCTGGCAGACCGGCGTCTTCGACGAGAAGACCAACACCTTCATCATCGGCACCGGCAACCCGGCGCCCTGGAACCACCATTACCGCTCGCCCGGCGACAGCCTCTACACGTCGGGCCAGGTCTATATCGAGCCTTCGACCGGTGAGCCGGTGGGCTTCTTCCAGCACACGCCGAACGACGCCTGGGACTATTCGGGCAACAACGAGATCATCCTGTTCGATTTCGAGAAGGACGGCAAGAAGATCCGCGCCGGGGCGCATGCCGACCGCAACGGCTTCTTCATCCTCACCGATATCGACAAGCTCACCGCCCGCGACGGCAAGATCAACAAGCCGGAAGCGCTGATCGCGGCCTACCCCTTCGTGAAGGACATCACCTGGGCCAAGGGCTACGACCTGAAGACCGGCCGGCCGATCGAGAACGAGGGCCAGCGCCCGCCGGCGCCCGAGGCCGGGCAGAGCAAGGGCAAGTCGATCAAGGTCACGCCGAACTTCCTCGGCGGCAAGAACTGGAACCCGATGTCCTACTCGCAGGAGACGGGGTTGTTCTACATCCCATCGAACGACTGGACCGAGGATTACTGGACCGAGAACGTGACCTACAAGGCGGGCTCCGCCTATCTCGGCCAGGGCTTCCGCATCCAGCGCAAGTTCGACACCCATGTGGGCGCGCTCCGCGCGATCGACCCGAAGACGGGCAAGATCGTCTGGGAGCATCTGGAGAACATGCCGCTCTGGGCCGGCACCATGACGACGAAGGGCGGCCTCGTCTTCACCGGGACCTCGGATGGCTTCGTGAAGGCCTTCGACGCCAAGACCGGCAAGGAGCTCTGGGCCTTCCAGACGGGCTCGGGCGTGGTCTCGGTGCCGATGACCTGGGAGGACGGCGGCAAGCAGTACATCGGCATCGCCTCGGGCTACGGCGGCGCCGTGCCGCTCTGGGGCGGCGACATGGCCGACCAGACCAAGCTCGTCAGCCAGGGCGGCTCGTTCTGGGTCTTCGAGGTGCCGACCGACACCGCCTCGGCGCAGTGACGGGCTGACCGGCCCGAGACGTCCCCTCTCCCCGCACGTCTCGCCGCCCGCGGGGAGACGGGGGAGAGGGGTTGCCGCCTCTCCCGATCCCGACATCCGAGAACCCGTCCGATGCAGGCTTCCCCCGCCCGCGCGCTGGTCCTGTCCGGCCTGATCCTCGCCGGCACGGCCCTATCCGGCGCCGCGGCCCAGACCGTGATCGTCAACCGCGAGGAGCGGCCCGATCCCTGGATCATCAACGGCTGCACCATCGCTCCCAACGCCGCCTGCCCCGGCGCGGACCTGCGCCACGCCGATCTCAGGAACGCCGATCTCGGCGGGGCCGACCTCACCGGTGCCAACCTCGCCCGTGCCGACCTGCGCGGCGCCAACCTGCGCGGCGCCCTGCTCGACCGGGCCAATCTCGGCGGCGCCAAGCTGCAGATCGCCTTCCTGCAGGGCCTGAAGGCCCGGGGTGCCTCCTTCGTGGGCGCCAATCTCGACCATGCCCGCGCCGCGGGTGCCGATTTCAGCGGCGCCGATTTCACGGTCGCTGACCTGGAGATGGTGCAGGCCAAGCGCGCCCAGTTCGTGGGTGCCCGCTTCGTCAACACCGACTTGCAGGAGACCAAGTTCTACGAGGCCAACCTCGCCGACGCGGTGATGGAGGGGGCCAAGATCCGCTTCGCGATCTTCCAGGACGCCTGGATGAAGGGCTGCCGGGGCTGCCCCGAGACCTGGCAGCAGGGCAAGCCGGTCTGGGACGTCTACCCGGAGGCGGGCCCGCCGCCCGCGACCGGGTCGGATCCGTGAGATGGTCGCCGATCCTCGCGACCGGGCTTGCCCTGCCGGTCGGCGCGGCGGCTGCGCCCGCGCCGGAGGCGGCCTTGCGCCCGGCCTTCGCGCAGTGCCGCGCCCTGAGCCAGGAGGGCGAGCGCCTGCGCTGCTACGACCGCCTCGCCGCGATCCTCGCGCCGCCCCGCTTCCAGGGCCGTCTGACGATGCAGACCGAGCCCTTCGCGATCACGGCCCCCACCGTGCTCCGCTACGAGAGCGACGGCCCGATCTTTGTCCTCGCCCTCAAGGATGCGCGGGGCGAAGTCGTCCAGAACCTGCACATCGGCGGCGGCGGCAGCGCGACGCACACCATCGCGGTGCCGGGCACCTACACCCTGCAGGTCAGCGGCTCCGAGTCCTGGCGCATCTGGCTCGACCCCGTCCGCGACCCCACCCCCTGATGCTTACCCAACTCGACCGTTCGAGGTTTCCATGACCAAGGCCCCGACTCAGGCCATGCGCGGGATGGCGCTCGCTCTGGCGCTCGCCCTGTTGCCGGCGCCCGCCGTCGCCCACGGCGACGCCGCGCCCCAACCCATCGACACGAAGGGTCTGCCGGAGCTTGGCGACGACATCCGCACGGCGAATCCCTACGCGGGCAACGCGCTCGCGATCGAGATCGGCGCCAATGGCTACAACCAGAACTGTGCCCGCTGCCACGGGCTCGACGCCAAGTCCGGCGGCATGGCGCCGGACCTGCGCGAGGTCGAGGCGGGCGAGGCCGGCGACGGCTGGTTCATCACCCGCGTCCTGCACGGCGCCAAGAAAGACGACCGTTACCGAATGCCCCCCTTCGAGGGGATCCTGAGCCAGGAGGCGATCTGGGCGATTCGGACTTACGTCGAGAGCCAGCCGAAGAGCTGAGCGGACCCGATGCTGCGGGCAGCGCTCGTCCTACTCACGGTTCTCGCTCCGGCGGGCGCGATCCGCGCGGAGGGGATCAAGGAGTACCAGATCCGGCGTCTCCTCATGCTGAAGACGGAGTGCACCGTCAGCGGTCTGCAGGTCGAGGAGCTGGAGGGTGGTGCGAGCCGCTTTCGCGCCGGCTGCGAGAATGTCAGCCACTATCCGGACGGCGTCGAGATCCAGTGCCCGAACACGGAGGACGACCGCGAGTGCCGCATCCTGACGGCGAGGCGCGAGTTCCCACACCTGCGCGCTCTGCAACGATGATGGCCGCCGCGCTCGTGCTCCTGCTCGCCGCTGCGCAGGTGCCGGCCCGCGCCACGCCGTCCGGTTCGGCGCGGGATGCGCCCGCCATGGCCGCTGCTACGACCGCGGACATCGACCCCGCCACGGGTTTGCGCGTCCGGAACTACCGCGCCCCCGTGACCATGCCCGTGAGGGGGGGCACCCGCATCGACCTCGACGCGGTCGACCGGCTCCGTACGGAGGGCGCTGCGCTGATCGACGTGATGCCCCAGCGCGGCGGCTTCGACCCGGCGGGCGGCGCTTGGCGGATCGTCGACCGGCACGCGACCATCCCGGGGGCGGTCTGGCTGCCCGAGACCGGCCGCGGCACGATCGAGCCGCGGCTCGCCGCCTACCTCGCGGCCTGGCTCGCCAGGCTGAGCGGCGGCGACCGGGGCCACCCGCTGATCTTCTTCTGCATGGCCGATTGCTGGATGTCCTAGAACGCGGTGCGGCGGGCGGCCGATCTCGGCTACCGCCGCGTCTACTGGTTTGCCGAGGGCACGGACGGCTGGAGCGAGGCCGACCGCCCGCTCGTGCCGGCCGAGCCCCCCGCGGTCCCGCCCCTCACCGCCGCGCCCTGAGGCGAACCCATGCCCGCGCCGAATCCCGCCGCATCGCCCGTCCTCCGCTCGGCAGGCCGGCCTATGCCGAACGCCAGCACCACGCGCGATCCCCTCGATTCACCGCTCTGGCCGAGCATGGCAGAGCGCTACCTCGGCGGCCTCCCCGCGATCTTCGACGACCGCGTCGCCGTTGCGCTGCCCCCGGTCACCGAGGACCAGACACAGGTGCCCTTGACGGTCGATGCACGGGCGATCGGGCCGGTCGAGGAACTGCTCGTCATCGCCGACCTCAACCCGTTCCCGCTCACCCTGCGACTCGTTCCCACCGCCGCGCAGGCCTTCGTGGCCTTCCGGATGAAGATCGAGCAGGGCACGCCGATCCGGGCCGCCGCGCGCCGGGACGGGCTCTGGCATGTCGGCGGCCGCTACCTCGACGCGGCCGGAGGCGGCTGCTCCGTCCCGCCCGTGGTCGAGAAGAAGGTCGACTGGAGGAATCTCGGCCGCATGCGCGGCCGGGTCTGGCGCGAGGCGCACGACCTGCGTCTTCGCCTGCGCATGACGCACCCGATGGACAACGGCATGATCGCCAACGTGCCGCTCTTCATCGTGGAGACTCTGACGGTCTCGGACGCGTCGGGCCGTCAGCTCGCCAGCCTCACCCTATCGGAGGCCATCGCCGACGACCCGACTCTGACGCTGCTGGTCGCAGGGCCCGAGACCGAGGCCCTGACCGTCACGGCACGCAACACCGCCGGCAACGACTTCCGCGCCCGGGCCGCGGTTCCACCCGCGGATGCCCAATCGGCCGAGATGCAGGGGAGGCCGTGATGGCGGCAGGAGAGCGATCCCACGGGCTGACCCGCCGACACGGCCTCGCCCTCGGTCTCTCGGCCGCGGCGGCGGTCTGCCGCCCGTTCGCCGCCGCGACCGCCCCGCGCCGCTATGTCCTCGACCCGGTCCGGATCGCGGAGGGCGTCTGGACGGTCTACGGCGCCCAGGAGGCGATCACGGCCGAGAACGGCGGCGCCATCGCCAACGTCACCCTGCTGGACACGCGTGAGGGCTGCGTTCTGATCGATGCGGGCCCGTCGCACCGCTTCGGCACGGCCCTCGACGCCCTGGCCCGGGACCTGACGGGCAAACCGGTTGTCCGGGTCTACCTCACCCATCTCCACGCCGACCATAGCCTTGGCGCCACCGCCTTTCCCGACACGGTGCTCTGGGCCGGCCCCGGCCTGCGGACCGACCTCGCGCGGTTCGGCAACGATCTCGCGAGCGGGATGTACCGCGTTGCCGGGGACTGGATGCGGGGCACGGGCGTGCCCAAGCCCGCCATGGAAGCCCGTGAGGGTGCGGAGGATGTCGGGGGGCGGCGCTTCCGGCTGCTGCGCCTCTCCGGCCATACCCGGGAGGATCTGTGCCTGTTCGAGGAAGCCTCCGGCCTGCTGTTCCCAGGCGACCTCGTCTTCCTCGACCGCGCCGCGACCACGCCCGATGCCGATCTGCCGCGCTGGCGCACCGCCCTGCGGACGATCGCTGACATCCCTTGCGGTCTGCTTGTCCCGGGGCACGGCCCCGCGGAGGCCGGCCGCCGCGGCATCGATCAAACGCTCGCCTGGCTCGATGCTGTCGAGGCCGGAATTGGGGCTGGCTTCGAGCTAGGGCTCGACGTCACCGAGATCATGGCGCGTCCCTTGCCGGACTGGGCAGACGGGATCGCGGTAGCGCGCTACGAGTATGCCCGCTCCGTCATGCACCTCCTGCCGGAAATCGAGGCGGACCGGCTCCCGAACCTCTCGGCCCTGTAGGCGCGCGGGTGAGCGGTCCAATCCTCGCTTAGTGGCGACGCAGGTCAGCGCTTCCAAGCGCGATCAGCGGCAGCATGAAGATGAACGTCTCCGTCAACTCAAGGGCGTCGCCTCCGACATCGGGTTCGTATAGCAGCCGGGTTGCCCTCGCGCCGTAAGCGGACGCTTGATTGATTGGAGATGAATATCGGCTTGTGGCGCACAGCTGAGCAAGCGGCGAGCGAACTCCTAACCCCTTGCGGACATTCAACCCGCTTCCACCGAAGGTCCGGATGGGGTGGGTAGCGGACTCATACCCTTTGCCCTGAAGCGGACGTTCTACTGGCGACCCAACCCAGACGGATGCGCGCCTATCGAAGCTTCTCGAAGGTCGTCATTCTTGGACTGTTGGGCTTGACCGCTCGCTCACTCAACCGGAGCAGATTGCCGCCTCGGCTAAGCATGAGGATCGCATGACCGACACGGTGGCCGTGGCTGGCGACCGCATCCGTTCGATCATCGAGCCCATCGAGCGGATTGAGGAAGAGATCACGGATCCCATGGAGAATAAGAAAGAAGTCTTCGCCAAAGCCGAGGGTGAGGGCCTCGACGTCAAGGTCCTGAAGGAGATGCTCAAGATCCGTAAGCAGGATAAAGACAAGTGCGACGAGTACGCGACCCTACTTTACGTTTACATGCGCGCGATGGATGCCCCATCCGCCCCCGAGATGTCCAAAGCGGCTTAGCGAACCTCGATCAGGACGTATCCGGGGTCGCTGCCCGGGATTGTGAGTGCAAGATGCTGAGGACGCCGCCAATGTAGACGAAGCGGCAGATGGGCCATTTGGCTCCGCCCAGATCCGATCACAAGACGAGGGAGCTTTCGCTCTCACCATCGAGAGCTGAGACGCGCCGCGGCTCGCTAGGGGGTGATGCACCATGAGTGATTGAATGCAAGGACATGCCGAGTGTGTCGGCATGTCCCGAAACGCGAAGTCTCGTCGCGATAGGATCCGGGAAGGCTTCAGTGAGCCGCAGGAAACCGGTTAGTCCTTAGCGAGAGGTGGCTGAACCGGTCGATCCGCTCACCTCCCCCTGAGTGGGCTTGATGGCCCAGAGCTCGGTCGGCAGGCTGATAGGGGCGCCGGGCTTGTAGTCGGCCGAATCCTGAATGTGGGACGTCGTCACATAGATCGTGCCGTCGGGTCCTTCGCTGAACGTGTCTGGCCAGCGGAGCCTGTCGTCCTGCACCAACGTCGTCAGCCCGCTGTTCGCCTTGGATAGATCGCGCACCTTCACTGCGTTGTCCTGCGGAGAGGTCACGTACATTCGCCCGTCCTTGCGCGAGATCAGCAGCCCGTCGGCTGGGCCGTTCTCCCCAACCGTGGCGATCTTTCCGCTTAGGGTCCTGTCGCTCAGCATCTCCGGCACGAAGGACGCTGTTGCCCAACCGGTCAGCGCGTCGGTTGGGAGGCTGTAGAGCGTCTTGCCCTTGATTGCCTGCCAATAGAGCGTCTTGCCATCTGGCGAGAGCGCGATGCCATCAGCCGAGAATTCGACGCCGCGGCCGTCAGGGCGGCGCAAGGGCTTGCCGTCGTACTGCACGGTCACGCTTTTGTCCGGCATGGTAGAGGAGTGGCCGGACAGGACGCGCTTGGCCGAGCCGCTATCGAGATCGACGATGATCAGCGCACCTTCGGCACCTGAATCCGTTAGGTAGGCGGTCTTTCCATCCGGCGAGATCCGCACGTCGTTGATGTAGGAGGCTTGCAGGACGGTGCCGGTGTCGAACGGGATCGTCTTCACGACTTGATTGGTGTTCAGATTGATCCCGACAAGCTTGGCTCCGTCCTTGACCACATGTGCCATGGCCGGCGCGGCGGCATCGACCACCCAGAGGCGATCCTGGGCGTCGGCGACGACGCTCTGGACGCAGACGAAGTGGGTTTTGGGATCGATCTCGTCTTTCCTGGCATTGCGCCAGCTGTTCCAGTCGTCGTTCGGATAGGCGATCGGCTTGCCGCCTTTCAACTCTGCTACCGAGACCGGTGCGTCCTCGCTCCACCGGGGGAAGTTGACGAAGATGCGCCCGTCGCGGCTTACCGTGATGCCCGTGACTTGATGCTCGAAGCTCGCCACCTGGGTGAGGTTGCCCGCACCGGGAGCCATGTTCTGGGCTGCGGCGGGAAGCGCTAGCGTCGCGGCGCTAGCCATTGAGGCTGTGGCCAGCCCGATACGGGCGCTCGCTGGAAACTTCATGGTTGGCACTCTCAGAGGGATATGCCGGCCAACTCCCCAAGGCCTCGGAGGCTCCCGCGTGGACAAATGCTCGGGGCGGGCGAGTCGGACCGGACGAGTAAGATCGACCTTTCGTCGCACGCGACGGCCTCGTTCTCTGGAACGATCAGCTCCCCGACGACGCAGGCCGAGCTCTGGGCGTGGCTCGCGCGTACGGCGTGGTGCTCGCGCTTCTCCACCACCTGCGACTGTTGGGTCATCCCCTGGATGATGCCGTCGATGGACTTCTGCTCGTCCGGAGCGGGCGTCTCGATGTCGGGGGCGTAGCGAAGGAATGTCATCGGCGTATCCTCGACGCGTCGTCCGCCTGCGGGGTGATTCTACGAAGGCTGGGATCAGGACGCGGCGTCCAAAGGCCGCGGATCGCGGCCGCGCCTGGGCAGAGAGAAAGACCGCACCGCCGACAAGCCGCGCCGGCCCCCTACCGTTCCACACCTTGTTCATGGGCGATTGAATGCCGCACAACCGGGAACGTCGCCGGGTAAGCGGGTGTTCTGTCCTGGCCGCCAGCGGGAGACAGACCTTGCGATCACCGGTGCGATACACTCCCGACGTTGAGGCGGTGCTGCCGGACGAAGGGCAGACCATCGAGCAGCTCAACCCAACCTTCGATAAGATCCTGAGCCGGGTCGCGGAGCATTCGGGCCATGCCGTGCGCTCGGTCCACGCAAAGTCGCATGGCATCCTTGAAGGGGCTCTGACGATCGATGCGGGCCTGCCCCCCGAGCTGGCCCAAGGCCTGTTCGCCACTCCTGGCCAGCATAAGATCTACATGCGGTTGTCGACCAACGCCGGCGACATCCTTCCCGATGCGGTCTCCCTGCCCCGTGGCCTCGCACTCAAGGTGCTGGACGTCGAGGGCGAGCGCCTGCCGGATGCGGAGGGGACGACCCAGAACTTCATCATGGTCAACGGCAAAGTGTTCCAGGCACCGAACGCAGAGAAGTTCCTGGGCAGCCTCAAGCTGCTGGCCGGCACCACGGACCGCGCCGAGGGGCTGAAGGTCGCCGCCTCCACGGTCCTGCGCGGCGTCAACAAGGCTCTGCATGCGGTGGGCGTCGACAGCCCCACCATCGGCTCGCTGGGCGGCGCGCCCAACGTCAACCCCCTTGGCGAGACGTATAACAGCCTGACGCCGTTCCGGTACGGTGACTATATCGCCAAGTTCTCGCTGGTCCCGGTCGCCCCCGTCCTGACCGCCCTGTCCGGCGCCGAGATCGAAGCCTCCGGCCGTCCGAACGCGATCCGCGAGACGGTGCGGTCCGAGATGGCTGGCATCGCCGGCGAGTGGGAGTTCCGGGTGCAGCTCTGCCGCGACCTCGAACGCCAGCCGGTCGAGGATCCTACGGTGGAATGGAAGGAGGACGAGGCACCGTTCCGGCGGGTCGGCGTCCTCCGTGTCCAGCCGCAGGACAGTTGGGATCCTGCACGGGTCCAAGCTGTGGATGAGGAGATGCGGTTCAGCGTGTGGACCGGCCTCGCAGCGCACCGACCTCTCGGCAACATCAACCGCGCCCGCAACGCTCCCTACCGGCATTCGGCCGAGTTCCGTGAGCGGTTCAACCGCTGCCCGATCCACGAGCCGGGTACGGTGCGCTGAAGCGACATCCTGAAGTTGCACCTGCTGCAGATCTCAGATCGGGCGCAACGGTGATGTCTGCTTCATCGCTAAACCGCTCGAAAGCGGACAGGCAGAAATCCACCCATCTCGGTCGCCAGTCTCTATTTCGTCGATAGCCTAGAAGCGGACCTCCCGAGGGGCTGCAAAGGGTCGAGAGCGGCGGTTCAGCGCCTGACAGCCCAAGGTCGGCTGTTGGCGCACAGCCGGCAGGGACTGGAGGGCAAATAACGGGACGTTCCAGTCTTGGAGAAGCCCTATCACGCCGAGCCGCTGGAGCATCTGTTGGTCCGCCTGCAGACCGGTGAGATGCACCTTCGCGAAGGTGGCTGGGATCTGCCGCCGCCATGCCGGTGCCCGGATGCACCGGCTGACGGCAGGCGATTTCGCGCCGACCAGGGTCGCTGATCCGCATCGCGAGGCAGCGGCCGCCGGATCGACGCTTTCGGCCCCTACACACCGAAGAACGACCGAGGCGGGGCCGGTCGGACCCGTCCAGGAGGATGTCCGCGCCCCGGACTACCGGAGCGTCGGGGACTCGCCCGGCTGCAAGTGGCGGTCGCTTCCGTCGGGACCGCTCGGCGAAACGTGGTCGTTCAATCGGCCGAGATGTTCGAAGACGTGCTCGAAGGCGGCGGTGACGGCCTTCTCGAAGCTACCGTCGCCCTTGCCCTGGGCATCCTTCAACGCGCCGAGCAACTGGCGGTGCTTTTCAGTATCTCTGGACATGGCCTACCCTTTCGCCCGGGCATCCCCCGGGGTCGGTGAAAAGCCCCCGCTACCGACGGCGGTTCCCGGGACCGTGGCCGCGGAGTCGGCGCGCTTACGACGTGGACCTTCGATAGCAACCTCTCGAAGTTCGCACGGCGAAGCGATACCGCCGGCTATCAGGAAGGCTAAGCTCCCATGGTCATGACCGAGCCGCCGTCGACCCTGAGGAACTCGCCCGTGATAAAGCTGGCATGTTCGGAGCAGAGGAACGTGACCGCGGCGGCGACTTCCTCCGCGCGGCCGCGCCGCTTGGCGACGATGCCGGGGCGCTCCTCGTCCAGAGTGACCTGGACCGCTTCGTCGAACGAGATGCCTTTCTCCTTGGCCTTCTTCTCCATCTGCGCGTCGGTCATCGGCGTTGCGATGAAGGCTGGCCCGACCGCGTTCACAAGCACGCCGTCCGGCCCGTAGGCCTTGGACAATCCTTTCGCGAGGTTCAGGACGCCCGCCTTGGCCGCCGCGTAGGGCAGTTCCTCGACGTAGGGCTGCACGGCGTCCTCGGACGAGAACAGCACGACGCGGCCCCAGCCAGCCTTGCGCATGTGCGGAATGAAGGCCCTGGTCGCGCGCACCCCGGCCATGAGATCAGTCTGCAATGCCTCAAGCCAGTCGTCGTCGGTGAGGTCCAGGAAGTCCCCCGACGCCCCGGTGATCCCGGCGGCGCAGACGAGGATGGTCGGCTTGTCGTCGAAGGCCATGTTGGCGAAGGCGGCGAGCACCTCGATCCCCTTGGCCGTGCTCAGGTCCGCTTCGATGGCACGGACCGGGCCCAGCGCCGCCAGTTCCTTGGCGGTGGCCTGCAACTCAGGGCCTTCCTTGTCGGTCAGGACGACGTGCACGCCCTCGCGTAAGAGATGTTCGGCGGTCGAGCGGCCCATGCCAGACTTGGCTCCCGTCACGACCGCGACCCGTCCGCTGATGCCAAGATCCATCTGTCTCGTTCCGTCACCGTTCGAGAGGGCCGCTCCGTGTCACACCATGAGCGGTAAACGGGAAGTCCGCCTTGCGGGAGAGGTTCCGTGGGAGTTCCGTGCTCCGGCCTTCTTGCCGAGTGATGCAGGCTCGAAGTTCCCGTTCCACCTGCTCAAGACCGATACCTGAACTCGTCGCGACGAGCCGGTGCGACCCTAGGCGGCCGGGGGCTGGGGTGCCCAAAGGTCGGACCCAACCAAGGGAACCACCTCCGCTCTACACAATTGCCGCCTCGGCATCACGGAGCAGAAGCATGGCGACGAGCAGCACCCCGCGTACTCATCGGACCCGCAACAACACCGATTCCAACGCCAAGAAGGTGTCCATCGAGGCCTTGAACGCCCGGCTGGCGGACGGCATCGACCTCGCGCTGGCGATCAAGCAGGCGCACTGGAATCTCAAAGGGCCGCAGTTCATCGGGATCCACCTGATGCTGGACGGCTTCCGCGCCGAGATCAGCGGCTTCAACGACAAGGTGGCCGAGCGGGCGGTGCAGCTCGGTGGCACGGCCCTGGGAACGGCGCAGGTCGTGGCCGACAAGACCAAGTTGCCCGCCTACCCGACCGGCATCTACGCCATCGCCGACCACGTCGCCGCGCTGATCGACAGCTACGCCGCCTACGCCAACGCCGTGCGCGAGAACATCGACGAGACGGACGAGGCGGGTGACGCCGACACGGCGGACCTGTTCACGGAGGTGTCCCGCGCCGTCGACAAGCACCTCTGGTTCCTCGAAGCCCACGTGCAAGAGCCGACGGGTCAGATGCGCGACGGCGACGCTCGCAATTGAGCCGTGGCCGCCCCTTCGTACCTGACCGTACTGAGGGGCGGTCGTCAGAAACGTGGTGTCAGGCCGGGATGCTTTCGGGCGAGGCTGTGTTCTCTGCGGTCACGCCATTCTCGCGATGCCGGAAATCGCTCAGCGCCCGATAGACCTGCAGCCGTGCGCGCATCACCGAGCCGAGCGGCCGGTGCTCCGCGAGGCTGTGCGCCGGCCGGAAGGTCATCACCTCGTCGAAGTAGTGCACCCGCTCGGGTGAGTAGGCATCTTGGCGCGGCAGCCGAAGCGTCGCCACCGTCCGGTACGGGCTGACCGCGACCGGCCAGTCGACCGAGGCGTCCTCGATGGGCTGGCGCTCAGCATCCGCCCAGAGCTGCGCCTTAAGCTCGTACACCACCTCGTTGTCGCGGAAGAACGCCGCGGCCGCGTGGCGGAAACCGTCCTCGTCATCGTGTGGGTCGAGCCGCCATTCGGCCAGGTCCAGCTGCGCCTGCGAAGCCGGGACCGCGCCGAGCTTGGCGACGTAGTCCCCGAACCGCATCGGGGCTTGGCTGAAGTAGCTGTCGGCGAGCGGATGGCTGTAGGGGTGGCCCAGGAAGTCGGCCATGGCGCTCTCCGTGCCGAAGGCATGCAACACCCGGTTGAGGTTGCGTGCGGTTGCGGCGGCCGCACTTTTCACGCCCTCGGGCAGGCCGGTCGCCTTGCCGATCACGGTTCCGTCGCGCAGGAACCCGGCCGCCGTCCCGGACGGGAAGGTCGTGCCGGTGGCGAGCACGAAGTCCTGGGTCTCGACGTCGTGGCCGGGCAGCTTCTCGCCGGGCACCCCGAAGACCTTGATCGACATGCCGCGGTGGGTCGACACGCGGTCGCCCAGGGTTTCGCCCGGCCCCTGGGCGAAGCGCACGGCCACCTTGTGCATCCCGGGCTTGGCGAACAGACCCTGTGCGAGTTCGGGCGGCAGGCCTTCGGGAACGACCAACTCCCCGGTGACGCAGGCAGAGCTTTTCGCGTGGCTCGCGCGCACCGCGTGACGCTCGCGCTTCTCCACGACCTGCGACTGCTGGGTCATCCCCTGGATGATGCCGTCGATGGACTTCTGCTCGTCCGGGGCAGGCGTCTCGATGTCGGGCGCGTAACGGAGGTAGGTCATGGGCGTCTCCTGATCGTGTCGTGCGCCAACGGGATTGCTTGACGTTGGCCGGGGTCAGGGCGCGGGATCGACCTGCTGCTTTGGAGCAGAGGGCGGGCGCAAGACGACGAACCCGTGGCGGTTGGGCGGGCCGTACCGCCGACAAATCGTCCGCCGGGGCGTACGTTCCCGGGTTCGTTCATGGGCGATTGAATGTCCCGCAATCCGGAACGTCACCCACCCGCTGTCGTTCTGTCTCGGCCGCTGCCAGGAGACGGACCGTGCAACCTCCCGTTCGATACAGTCCCGATGTCGAGGTGGTGAGGCCCGACGAAGGGCAGACCATCGAACAACTGAACGAGGCCTTCGACACGATCCTAACCAGGGTCGCGGAGCATTCGGGCCATGCCGTGCGCTCGGTCCACGCGAAGTCGCACGGTATCCTCGAAGGGACGCTGACGGTCGATGCGGGGCTGCCCCCCGAACTGGCCCAGGGCCTGTTCGCGAAGGCGGGCGAGCATAAGGTGTACATGCGGATGTCGACCAACGCGGGCGACATCCTACCCGACTCCGTCTCCCTGCCCCGGGGCATCGCCTTGAAGGTCCTGGACGTCGAGGGCGAGCGTCTCCCGGATGCGGAAGGGACGACGCAGAACTTCATCATGGTCAACGGCAAGGTGTTCCAGGCGCCGAACGCCGAGAAGTTCCTCGGCAGCCTCAAGCTGCTCGCCGGCACGACCGACCGGGTGGAGGGGCTGAAGGTCGCCGCCTCGACCGTGTTGCGCGGGGTGAACAAGGCGCTGCACGCATTTGGCGTCGACAGCCCCACCATCGGCTCGCTGGGCGGCGCGCCCAACGTCGACCCCCTCGGCGAGACGTATAATAGCCTGACGCCGTTTCGGTACGGTGACTACATCGCCAAGTTCTCGCTGGTACCGGTCGCCCCCGCCCTGACCGCCCTGACCGGCACCGAGATCGACGCCTCCGGTCGGCCGAACGCGATCCGCGAGACGGTGCGGTCCGAGATGGCTGGCATCGCCGGCGAATGGGAGTTCCGCGTGCAGCTCTGCCGCGATCTCGAACGCCAGCCCATTGAGGACCCGACGGTGGAATGGAAGGAGGACGAGGCACCGTTCCAGCGGGTCGGCGTCCTCCGTGTCCAGCCGCAGGACAGTTGGGATCCGGCCCGGGTCCAGGTGGTGGATGAGGAGATGCGCTTCAGCGTCTGGACCGGGCTCGCCGCGCATCGGCCGCTCGGCAACATCAACCGGGCCCGCAACGCCCCCTACCGGCATTCGGCCGAGTTCCGCGAGCGCTTCAACCGCTGCCCGATCCACGAGCCGGGCGCGCTGCGCCGATGACAGAGGACAACAGGCGGCTCGTCCGCGCCTACTTCGATGCGTTCCGCGACTGCGACGATGCTTGGTGGGACGCCAACATCGCGCCGGACTTCGTCAGGCACGACCCGGGCCTCGACTTCGAGGTGCGCGGACCGGCGGGCGTGCGCAAGCTCGCCGCGGTCCTGCATGGCGGCCTGTCGGACATTGCCATGCCGGTCGACGAACTCATCGCCGAGGGCGACCGCATACTCGCACGGCTACGTTTCCAGGGGCGGCATACCGGGGAGTTCCAGGGACTGCCGGCCACCGGGCAACACGTCGACATCGTGGTCATGGACCTCTTCCAAGTCGCGGACGGTCGCCTCGTCGAACACTGGGCGTTGATGGACAACCTGACGATGCTCAAGCAACTCGGCGCCGTTGACACGTGACGGCCGGCGACGACGCCGTGACGTGATAACCCGCGTCCCGGCGGCCACTCCACGGAGGCTGCGTCCGCCGGGATGAGCGATCAGGCGGTGCCGTTGCCGCCGGTGGCGCCGTAGACCTCGCCGGTGACGTAGCTCGCCTCCTGGCTCGCGAGGAACACGTAAACCGGAGCGAGTTCAACCGGCTGGCCGGGACGGCCCAGCGGCACCTCGGAACCGAACTTCTCGACATTCTCCTGCGGCTGGCCGCCCGAGGGCTGCAGCGCCGTCCAGAACGGACCGGGCGCCACCGCGTTCACCCGGATGCCCTTCGCGATCTGCTGCTTGGCCAGCGCCTTCGAGAAGGCGACGATGCCGGCCTTCGTGGTCGCGTAGTCGACCAGGATCTGCGGCGGGTTGTAGGCCACGACCGAGGCGGTGTTGATCACCGAGGCGCCGGCCGGCATGTGCGGTAGGGCGGCCTTGGTGATCCAGAACATGGCGTAGAGGTTGGTCTTCAGCGTCCGATCGAACTGCTCGTCCGTGATATCGGCGATGTCTTTCTGGTTCGTCTGCTTGCCAGCGTTATTGACGAGAATGTCGAGGCCGCCGAGGTCGGTGACCGCCTTCTTCACGAGTGCCTCGCAGAACCCCTTGTCGGTGATGTCGCCCGGCAGCAGCACCGCCTTGCGGCCCTCCGCCTCGATCAGCTTGGCGACCTCCTGCGCGTCGGGCATCTCGTCCGCGACGAAGCTGAGCGCCACGTCGGCGCCCTCGCGGGCGAACGCGATGGCGGCTGCCCGACCGATACCGGAATCGGCACCGGTGACGAGGGCCTTGCGTCCCTCTAGGCGACCGTGGCCGCGATAGCTGGTTTCGCCATGGTCGGGCTTGGGCTTCATCGCCTGCGCCAGCCCCGGGGCTTCCTGCGGCTGCTTCTCGAAGGGCGGTTGCGGGTATTGTGTGCGGGGGTCCTGCATCTTCAGGCGCAGGTCCGGGGCATCCGTCATCTGGTGTTCCATGGCGCCGGCTTGGCCAGAGCAGCACACGCGGCGCGGTTCAGGGAAGGCGCTGCCCGGATAGCGGGCCAATCACCGACTCGCGCGTCTGTTCCAGTGGCCGTTGGGGGTGTCATCGCCACACCCGACCCTGGGGTCTTACCTGCGTCATCGTCCGCAGGGACCGGGCCTCCGCTTAGGCGTTGTGAGATGGGACCGACCCACCGGAGACGTCATGCTGAACCCGTTCTATGCCACGTTCCTGCTCGCCGTGGAGGCGCAGAAGGTCGTCGAGTTGCGGCTGGTGCGGATCGCCTGGGGCGGAGCCGAGGCTCAGGCCGAGATGGTGTCGATGGTCGGCGAGAAGGTCGTGGCCGCGATGGAAGCTGCCAACACCCTGATGGCGGGCGGAAGCCCCGGCGAGGTCGTCGCACGCTACCGGGAACTGGTCGCAGACAATACGCGGCGCCTCTCAGGAATGGTCTGAGCGCCGGCGCCTGCAGCCAAGTTCCTGGCATTCCGGGGTAAACGGAGCCGACATGGGTGATCTACCCACGTAGCACGATTTGGTCGTGGGGGTCTGCTAATGCTTGATGACCGGACTTTCGGACGGTTGGCGGCAAGGGTCAGCTGATGGCGCATCGCCGTCTTCATCAGTGGAGCCTCGCCACTGCAGGCCTGCTGATAAGCTTCGACAGATCCCTGCCATTCAGCGTGGTACGGCCACCGCGGTTGGCGACGCTTCCATCGTCCACAGCGGCATTTTGGTTGACACTGTGTACCACCAGGGTGCTACACAGAGGGACAGCGGCATCGACCTAAAGCTTTGAGATAGCTAGGGATATTCGGTCGGCAGGCGTCGGGTTCGAATCCAGGTCCCCCAGCCATCTAATTCAGCCCGCTAAGTCAACGACTTGGCGGGTTTTTGAATGCTCGAACGTCGTCTCGAACGGATTGCAACACGCCGCAATACGACCCATGCTTCTACAATGGGCCACGCTGCGCGGTCGGCGGCTCCGTGCAACACGAACGGAACACCCTCACGCCTGTCTGAGAGCGGCCATCCTCCCGAGCGGCCAGTTCCTCCATCGCCTCATCGAGCCGCGCTTCGTCGGTCGATAGATATCCTGCGCAGCCGTAGGGTGAGGATAGCAGCAGGCGACACCTCCGGGATCGCGCGGTCGCGAGCACCCGGCCAGCCCATGCTCCCCGCTCGGCCCGATGTCGGGTGTCGACGCGTCGCGGGACGGGCGATGGCCGGCCCCGATCCGGGGTCGCGTCCTCGACCGGCATGGCGTGTCAGGTCAC
Organism: Methylobacterium sp. CCH5-D2; assembly: GCF_001556475.1. NCBI lineage: Bacteria > Pseudomonadati > Pseudomonadota > Alphaproteobacteria > Hyphomicrobiales > Methylobacteriaceae > Methylobacterium > Methylobacterium sp. CCH5-D2. The sequence continues at coordinate 21,403 of NZ_LSIX01000167.1, forward strand.
ACGATCCCGGATTGGCAGACGGCGGCCCCTCGACTAGACTTCCCGCATTCCGGCCATCGACGGTTCCGCCATGATCAATCCCGTTCGGAGTTCCTCCAACGACCAGATGCGGGCCGAGCCAGCCGGCGATCGCGGCCGGGCCGACAAGTTCTCGAGCACGCTCGCGGCTTGGATGTCGCGGGGTTCCGCGATCCGCGCGAACTACGCCGTGAGCGAGGAGCACGAGGATCCGGAGCCCGAGCCGATCAAGGCGAGCGCACCGATCATCGCGCCGGACGTCGCGAAGGCCTGACGGAGCGCGCCCACCTCCGCCGGCCTCAGGGAACGAGGGGCGCGCCCGGCTGCCGGTAGACGCTCTGCTCGCCGATCAGGTCGGCGGCGTCGCGCCGGCGGGTCTGGTCGCTCTCGATCAGGGTGATGCTCGTCTGGTCGAGATAGGCCTTGAAGGCGTCGTCCGCCTCGTTCGCGCGCGCGGACGCGGTGGCGTCGGCTTGCCGCGCGATCGCGCGGGGTGAGCTGACGGGCAAGGGGTCACGGGTGCCCTGAAGGGTCTGGTAGGCCGGCAGCGGGATCGAACTCGTCGCCTGGATGGGATCGCTCACGGTCCGTCTCCCCGGTTCGTCTCGGCGCCGGAACGCTCAGCGTAGCGGGCGCGCGGGCGCGGCACAATCCACTCGATCGCCACGACGGCGGCGAAGGCCCCGAGGAGCATCGCGACCGTCACGGCCGCGCCGAGCCAGCCGCGCAGGCGCTCGCCCATCGCGCCGGCCGGCCGCGGATCGGGCGCACCGCCCGCGCCCGGAGCGGGCGGACCGGCGGCGCCTCCCAGAAGGCGGGCGAGCTCCGCGCGGAACCGGGGCAGGTCGGAGCGGCGCGCGAGGAGGGCCCGGAACGCGGGCGTCCAACCCGCCTCCGCGTCCCCGAGCGCCGGTGGCACCGAGATCTCGTCCCAGGGCCGGCCCGCGCCGGCGAGGCGGGCGGCGACCGCCGGGTAGTGCCGGTGCGAGAACACGTAGAGCCGCACCGGCAAGGCCGGATCGAGCCCGCGCAGGGCCGCGTCGAGCGAGGGGGGCTCGACCTCGGTGAGGTCGATGGAGAGCCCCTCCGCGTCCGGCCGCCGCGCGTGCAGGATCGCGACGAGGGCGTCGGCGCGCAGGGGTGCGCGCCCGACCGCACCGAGCTCGGCCGCCTCGGTCGGCGGACCGGGTGCCCCGTCCGGGGCGACGGCGCCCGCCTGCAGCAGGATCAGGAGGATCAGCAGCAGCGCCGCGAAGACGTTGGCCGAGAGATCGGTGAGGACGGTGCCGGCCGCATTCATCGGGCGCCCGTTCCCGGCGGCAGGGCGCAGGCGCGGGCGAGCGCCGGGTCCCGGGCCTCGGCACAGGGCGTCGCGGTGCGCAGCTGCGCGATCCGCACCGGCCCGTGGGCCGCCGCCACCGGCTCCAGCAGGAACGCCGCCTCCAGGCCCGCCGGCTCGATCAGGACCAGCAGCGGCGTCTCCGCCGCGCGCAAGGCGGCGAGCGCGTCGCGCAGGGCGCGGTCGTCCGGCACCGCGTCGAGGGGGATCCGCCGGTTGCCCGCGGAGGCGAGCCGCAGGCCTCCCGCCTCGGCGACGATCGTCGCGGCCGGATGCCCGCCGACCGTCACGGCCGGGGATGGAGGCGTGGTGGGCGCCGCCTCCGCCGCGGGCCGGCGGACCGCACCGAGGTGGAGGGCCGGCAGCAGGACGAGGATCGCCGGCAGCACCATCGCGATCAGGGCGAAGAGCAGGTCGGCGAAGGGATCGATCCCGGGCTCCTCCTCCGCGGCGGCCTCAGGGGGCATCGGCGGGCTCCGCGACCGCGGCGAGCAGGGCGCACTCGGCCGCCAGTTCCTGCTCGCCCTTCTCCACCAGCGCGAGCAGCAGCCCGGCGACCATGCTGGCCAGGATCCCGAGCAGCGTGGTCTCGAACTTCAGGGCGAGGCCCGCGAGGCTGCCCGAGAGGTCGATCCGCCCCGCGCCGCCCTCCCCCGGCAGCGCCGCCATGGCGGCGCTGCCGGGGGAGGGCGGCGCGGGGCGGATCGACCTCTCGGGCAGCCTCGCGGGCCTCGCCCTGAAGTTCGAGACCACGCTGCTCGGGATCCTGGCCAGCATGGTCGCCGGGCTGCTGCTCGCGCTGGTGGAGAAGGGCGAGCAGGAACTGGCGGCCGAGTGCGCCCTGCTCGCCGCGGTCGCGGAGCCCGCCGATGCCCCCTGAGGCCGCCGCGGAGGAGGAGCCCGGGATCGATCCCTTCGCCGACCTGCTCTTCGCCCTGATCGCGATGGTGCTGCCGGCGATCCTCGTCCTGCTGCCGGCCCTCCACCTCGGTGCGGTCCGCCGGCCCGCGGCGGAGGCGGCGCCCACCACGCCTCCATCCCCGGCCGTGACGGTCGGCGGGCATCCGGCCGCGACGATCGTCGCCGAGGCGGGAGGCCTGCGGCTCGCCTCCGCGGGCAACCGGCGGATCCCCCTCGACGCGGTGCCGGACGACCGCGCCCTGCGCGACGCGCTCGCCGCCTTGCGCGCGGCGGAGACGCCGCTGCTGGTCCTGATCGAGCCGGCGGGCCTGGAGGCGGCGTTCCTGCTGGAGCCGGTGGCGGCGGCCCACGGGCCGGTGCGGATCGCGCAGCTGCGCACCGCGACGCCCTGTGCCGAGGCCCGGGACCCGGCGCTCGCCCGCGCCTGCGCCCTGCCGCCGGGAACGGGCGCCCGATGAATGCGGCCGGCACCGTCCTCACCGATCTCTCGGCCAACGTCTTCGCGGCGCTGCTGCTGATCCTCCTGATCCTGCTGCAGGCGGGCGCCGTCGCCCCGGACGGGGCACCCGGTCCGCCGACCGAGGCGGCCGAGCTCGGTGCGGTCGGGCGCGCACCCCTGCGCGCCGACGCCCTCGTCGCGATCCTGCACGCGCGGCGGCCGGACGCGGAGGGGCTCTCCATCGACCTCACCGAGGTCGAGCCCCCCTCGCTCGACGCGGCCCTGCGCGGGCTCGATCCGGCCTTGCCGGTGCGGCTCTACGTGTTCTCGCACCGGCACTACCCGGCGGTCGCCGCCCGCCTCGCCGGCGCGGGCCGGCCCTGGGACGAGATCTCGGTGCCACCGGCGCTCGGGGACGCGGAGGCGGGTTGGACGCCCGCGTTCCGGGCCCTCCTCGCGCGCCGCTCCGACCTGCCCCGGTTCCGCGCGGAGCTCGCCCGCCTTCTGGGAGGCGCCGCCGGTCCGCCCGCTCCGGGCGCGGGCGGTGCGCCCGATCCGCGGCCGGCCGGCGCGATGGGCGAGCGCCTGCGCGGCTGGCTCGGCGCGGCCGTGACGGTCGCGATGCTCCTCGGGGCCTTCGCCGCCGTCGTGGCGATCGAGTGGATTGTGCCGCGCCCGCGCGCCCGCTACGCTGAGCGTTCCGGCGCCGAGACGAACCGGGGAGACGGACCGTGAGCGATCCCATCCAGGCGACGAGTTCGATCCCGCTGCCGGCCTACCAGACCCTTCAGGGCACCCGTGACCCCTTGCCCGTCAGCTCACCCCGCGCGATCGCGCGGCAAGCCGACGCCACCGCGTCCGCGCGCGCGAACGAGGCGGACGACGCCTTCAAGGCCTATCTCGACCAGACGAGCATCACCCTGATCGAGAGCGACCAGACCCGCCGGCGCGACGCCGCCGACCTGATCGGCGAGCAGAGCGTCTACCGGCAGCCGGGCGCGCCCCTCGTTCCCTGAGGCCGGCGGAGGTGGGCGCGCTCCGTCAGGCCTTCGCGACGTCCGGCGCGATGATCGGTGCGCTCGCCTTGATCGGCTCGGGCTCCGGATCCTCGTGCTCCTCGCTCACGGCGTAGTTCGCGCGGATCGCGGAACCCCGCGACATCCAAGCCGCGAGCGTGCTCGAGAACTTGTCGGCCCGGCCGCGATCGCCGGCTGGCTCGGCCCGCATCTGGTCGTTGGAGGAACTCCGAACGGGATTGATCATGGCGGAACCGTCGATGGCCGGAATGCGGGAAGTCTAGTCGAGGGGCCGCCGTCTGCCAATCCGGGATCGTGTGACCTGACACGCCATGCCGGTCGAGGACGCGACCCCGGATCGGGGCCGGCCATCGCCCGTCCCGCGACGCGTCGACACCCGACATCGGGCCGAGCGGGGAGCATGGGCTGGCCGGGTGCTCGCGACCGCGCGATCCCGGAGGTGTCGCCTGCTGCTATCCTCACCCTACGGCTGCGCAGGATATCTATCGACCGACGAAGCGCGGCTCGATGAGGCGATGGAGGAACTGGCCGCTCGGGAGGATGGCCGCTCTCAGACAGGCGTGAGGGTGTTCCGTTCGTGTTGCACGGAGCCGCCGACCGCGCAGCGTGGCCCATTGTAGAAGCATGGGTCGTATTGCGGCGTGTTGCAATCCGTTCGAGACGACGTTCGAGCATTCAAAAACCCGCCAAGTCGTTGACTTAGCGGGCTGAATTAGATGGCTGGGGGACCTGGATTCGAACCCGACGCCTGCCGACCGAATATCCCTAGCTATCTCAAAGCTTTAGGTCGATGCCGCTGTCCCTCTGTGTAGCACCCTGGTGGTACACAGTGTCAACCAAAATGCCGCTGTGGACGATGGAAGCGTCGCCAACCGCGGTGGCCGTACCACGCTGAATGGCAGGGATCTGTCGAAGCTTATCAGCAGGCCTGCAGTGGCGAGGCTCCACTGATGAAGACGGCGATGCGCCATCAGCTGACCCTTGCCGCCAACCGTCCGAAAGTCCGGTCATCAAGCATTAGCAGACCCCCACGACCAAATCGTGCTACGTGGGTAGATCACCCATGTCGGCTCCGTTTACCCCGGAATGCCAGGAACTTGGCTGCAGGCGCCGGCGCTCAGACCATTCCTGAGAGGCGCCGCGTATTGTCTGCGACCAGTTCCCGGTAGCGTGCGACGACCTCGCCGGGGCTTCCGCCCGCCATCAGGGTGTTGGCAGCTTCCATCGCGGCCACGACCTTCTCGCCGACCATCGACACCATCTCGGCCTGAGCCTCGGCTCCGCCCCAGGCGATCCGCACCAGCCGCAACTCGACGACCTTCTGCGCCTCCACGGCGAGCAGGAACGTGGCATAGAACGGGTTCAGCATGACGTCTCCGGTGGGTCGGTCCCATCTCACAACGCCTAAGCGGAGGCCCGGTCCCTGCGGACGATGACGCAGGTAAGACCCCAGGGTCGGGTGTGGCGATGACACCCCCAACGGCCACTGGAACAGACGCGCGAGTCGGTGATTGGCCCGCTATCCGGGCAGCGCCTTCCCTGAACCGCGCCGCGTGTGCTGCTCTGGCCAAGCCGGCGCCATGGAACACCAGATGACGGATGCCCCGGACCTGCGCCTGAAGATGCAGGACCCCCGCACACAATACCCGCAACCGCCCTTCGAGAAGCAGCCGCAGGAAGCCCCGGGGCTGGCGCAGGCGATGAAGCCCAAGCCCGACCATGGCGAAACCAGCTATCGCGGCCACGGTCGCCTAGAGGGACGCAAGGCCCTCGTCACCGGTGCCGATTCCGGTATCGGTCGGGCAGCCGCCATCGCGTTCGCCCGCGAGGGCGCCGACGTGGCGCTCAGCTTCGTCGCGGACGAGATGCCCGACGCGCAGGAGGTCGCCAAGCTGATCGAGGCGGAGGGCCGCAAGGCGGTGCTGCTGCCGGGCGACATCACCGACAAGGGGTTCTGCGAGGCACTCGTGAAGAAGGCGGTCACCGACCTCGGCGGCCTCGACATTCTCGTCAATAACGCTGGCAAGCAGACGAACCAGAAAGACATCGCCGATATCACGGACGAGCAGTTCGATCGGACGCTGAAGACCAACCTCTACGCCATGTTCTGGATCACCAAGGCCGCCCTACCGCACATGCCGGCCGGCGCCTCGGTGATCAACACCGCCTCGGTCGTGGCCTACAACCCGCCGCAGATCCTGGTCGACTACGCGACCACGAAGGCCGGCATCGTCGCCTTCTCGAAGGCGCTGGCCAAGCAGCAGATCGCGAAGGGCATCCGGGTGAACGCGGTGGCGCCCGGTCCGTTCTGGACGGCGCTGCAGCCCTCGGGCGGCCAGCCGCAGGAGAATGTCGAGAAGTTCGGTTCCGAGGTGCCGCTGGGCCGTCCCGGCCAGCCGGTTGAACTCGCTCCGGTTTACGTGTTCCTCGCGAGCCAGGAGGCGAGCTACGTCACCGGCGAGGTCTACGGCGCCACCGGCGGCAACGGCACCGCCTGATCGCTCATCCCGGCGGACGCAGCCTCCGTGGAGTGGCCGCCGGGACGCGGGTTATCACGTCACGGCGTCGTCGCCGGCCGTCACGTGTCAACGGCGCCGAGTTGCTTGAGCATCGTCAGGTTGTCCATCAACGCCCAGTGTTCGACGAGGCGACCGTCCGCGACTTGGAAGAGGTCCATGACCACGATGTCGACGTGTTGCCCGGTGGCCGGCAGTCCCTGGAACTCCCCGGTATGCCGCCCCTGGAAACGTAGCCGTGCGAGTATGCGGTCGCCCTCGGCGATGAGTTCGTCGACCGGCATGGCAATGTCCGACAGGCCGCCATGCAGGACCGCGGCGAGCTTGCGCACGCCCGCCGGTCCGCGCACCTCGAAGTCGAGGCCCGGGTCGTGCCTGACGAAGTCCGGCGCGATGTTGGCGTCCCACCAAGCATCGTCGCAGTCGCGGAACGCATCGAAGTAGGCGCGGACGAGCCGCCTGTTGTCCTCTGTCATCGGCGCAGCGCGCCCGGCTCGTGGATCGGGCAGCGGTTGAAGCGCTCGCGGAACTCGGCCGAATGCCGGTAGGGGGCGTTGCGGGCCCGGTTGATGTTGCCGAGCGGCCGATGCGCGGCGAGCCCGGTCCAGACGCTGAAGCGCATCTCCTCATCCACCACCTGGACCCGGGCCGGATCCCAACTGTCCTGCGGCTGGACACGGAGGACGCCGACCCGCTGGAACGGTGCCTCGTCCTCCTTCCATTCCACCGTCGGGTCCTCAATGGGCTGGCGTTCGAGATCGCGGCAGAGCTGCACGCGGAACTCCCATTCGCCGGCGATGCCAGCCATCTCGGACCGCACCGTCTCGCGGATCGCGTTCGGCCGACCGGAGGCGTCGATCTCGGTGCCGGTCAGGGCGGTCAGGGCGGGGGCGACCGGTACCAGCGAGAACTTGGCGATGTAGTCACCGTACCGAAACGGCGTCAGGCTATTATACGTCTCGCCGAGGGGGTCGACGTTGGGCGCGCCGCCCAGCGAGCCGATGGTGGGGCTGTCGACGCCAAATGCGTGCAGCGCCTTGTTCACCCCGCGCAACACGGTCGAGGCGGCGACCTTCAGCCCCTCCACCCGGTCGGTCGTGCCGGCGAGCAGCTTGAGGCTGCCGAGGAACTTCTCGGCGTTCGGCGCCTGGAACACCTTGCCGTTGACCATGATGAAGTTCTGCGTCGTCCCTTCCGCATCCGGGAGACGCTCGCCCTCGACGTCCAGGACCTTCAAGGCGATGCCCCGGGGCAGGGAGACGGAGTCGGGTAGGATGTCGCCCGCGTTGGTCGACATCCGCATGTACACCTTATGCTCGCCCGCCTTCGCGAACAGGCCCTGGGCCAGTTCGGGGGGCAGCCCCGCATCGACCGTCAGCGTCCCTTCGAGGATACCGTGCGACTTCGCGTGGACCGAGCGCACGGCATGGCCCGAATGCTCCGCGACCCTGGTTAGGATCGTGTCGAAGGCCTCGTTCAGTTGTTCGATGGTCTGCCCTTCGTCGGGCCTCACCACCTCGACATCGGGACTGTATCGAACGGGAGGTTGCACGGTCCGTCTCCTGGCAGCGGCCGAGACAGAACGACAGCGGGTGGGTGACGTTCCGGATTGCGGGACATTCAATCGCCCATGAACGAACCCGGGAACGTACGCCCCGGCGGACGATTTGTCGGCGGTACGGCCCGCCCAACCGCCACGGGTTCGTCGTCTTGCGCCCGCCCTCTGCTCCAAAGCAGCAGGTCGATCCCGCGCCCTGACCCCGGCCAACGTCAAGCAATCCCGTTGGCGCACGACACGATCAGGAGACGCCCATGACCTACCTCCGTTACGCGCCCGACATCGAGACGCCTGCCCCGGACGAGCAGAAGTCCATCGACGGCATCATCCAGGGGATGACCCAGCAGTCGCAGGTCGTGGAGAAGCGCGAGCGTCACGCGGTGCGCGCGAGCCACGCGAAAAGCTCTGCCTGCGTCACCGGGGAGTTGGTCGTTCCCGAAGGCCTGCCGCCCGAACTCGCACAGGGTCTGTTCGCCAAGCCCGGGATGCACAAGGTGGCCGTGCGCTTCGCCCAGGGGCCGGGCGAAACCCTGGGCGACCGCGTGTCGACCCACCGCGGCATGTCGATCAAGGTCTTCGGGGTGCCCGGCGAGAAGCTGCCCGGCCACGACGTCGAGACCCAGGACTTCGTGCTCGCCACCGGCACGACCTTCCCGTCCGGGACGGCGGCCGGGTTCCTGCGCGACGGAACCGTGATCGGCAAGGCGACCGGCCTGCCCGAGGGCGTGAAAAGTGCGGCCGCCGCAACCGCACGCAACCTCAACCGGGTGTTGCATGCCTTCGGCACGGAGAGCGCCATGGCCGACTTCCTGGGCCACCCCTACAGCCATCCGCTCGCCGACAGCTACTTCAGCCAAGCCCCGATGCGGTTCGGGGACTACGTCGCCAAGCTCGGCGCGGTCCCGGCTTCGCAGGCGCAGCTGGACCTGGCCGAATGGCGGCTCGACCCACACGATGACGAGGACGGTTTCCGCCACGCGGCCGCGGCGTTCTTCCGCGACAACGAGGTGGTGTACGAGCTTAAGGCGCAGCTCTGGGCGGATGCTGAGCGCCAGCCCATCGAGGACGCCTCGGTCGACTGGCCGGTCGCGGTCAGCCCGTACCGGACGGTGGCGACGCTTCGGCTGCCGCGCCAAGATGCCTACTCACCCGAGCGGGTGCACTACTTCGACGAGGTGATGACCTTCCGGCCGGCGCACAGCCTCGCGGAGCACCGGCCGCTCGGCTCGGTGATGCGCGCACGGCTGCAGGTCTATCGGGCGCTGAGCGATTTCCGGCATCGCGAGAATGGCGTGACCGCAGAGAACACAGCCTCGCCCGAAAGCATCCCGGCCTGACACCACGTTTCTGACGACCGCCCCTCAGTACGGTCAGGTACGAAGGGGCGGCCACGGCTCAATTGCGAGCGTCGCCGTCGCGCATCTGACCCGTCGGCTCTTGCACGTGGGCTTCGAGGAACCAGAGGTGCTTGTCGACGGCGCGGGACACCTCCGTGAACAGGTCCGCCGTGTCGGCGTCACCCGCCTCGTCCGTCTCGTCGATGTTCTCGCGCACGGCGTTGGCGTAGGCGGCGTAGCTGTCGATCAGCGCGGCGACGTGGTCGGCGATGGCGTAGATGCCGGTCGGGTAGGCGGGCAACTTGGTCTTGTCGGCCACGACCTGCGCCGTTCCCAGGGCCGTGCCACCGAGCTGCACCGCCCGCTCGGCCACCTTGTCGTTGAAGCCGCTGATCTCGGCGCGGAAGCCGTCCAGCATCAGGTGGATCCCGATGAACTGCGGCCCTTTGAGATTCCAGTGCGCCTGCTTGATCGCCAGCGCGAGGTCGATGCCGTCCGCCAGCCGGGCGTTCAAGGCCTCGATGGACACCTTCTTGGCGTTGGAATCGGTGTTGTTGCGGGTCCGATGAGTACGCGGGGTGCTGCTCGTCGCCATGCTTCTGCTCCGTGATGCCGAGGCGGCAATTGTGTAGAGCGGAGGTGGTTCCCTTGGTTGGGTCCGACCTTTGGGCACCCCAGCCCCCGGCCGCCTAGGGTCGCACCGGCTCGTCGCGACGAGTTCAGGTATCGGTCTTGAGCAGGTGGAACGGGAACTTCGAGCCTGCATCACTCGGCAAGAAGGCCGGAGCACGGAACTCCCACGGAACCTCTCCCGCAAGGCGGACTTCCCGTTTACCGCTCATGGTGTGACACGGAGCGGCCCTCTCGAACGGTGACGGAACGAGACAGATGGATCTTGGCATCAGCGGACGGGTCGCGGTCGTGACGGGAGCCAAGTCTGGCATGGGCCGCTCGACCGCCGAACATCTCTTACGCGAGGGCGTGCACGTCGTCCTGACCGACAAGGAAGGCCCTGAGTTGCAGGCCACCGCCAAGGAACTGGCGGCGCTGGGCCCGGTCCGTGCCATCGAAGCGGACCTGAGCACGGCCAAGGGGATCGAGGTGCTCGCCGCCTTCGCCAACATGGCCTTCGACGACAAGCCGACCATCCTCGTCTGCGCCGCCGGGATCACCGGGGCGTCGGGGGACTTCCTGGACCTCACCGACGACGACTGGCTTGAGGCATTGCAGACTGATCTCATGGCCGGGGTGCGCGCGACCAGGGCCTTCATTCCGCACATGCGCAAGGCTGGCTGGGGCCGCGTCGTGCTGTTCTCGTCCGAGGACGCCGTGCAGCCCTACGTCGAGGAACTGCCCTACGCGGCGGCCAAGGCGGGCGTCCTGAACCTCGCGAAAGGATTGTCCAAGGCCTACGGGCCGGACGGCGTGCTTGTGAACGCGGTCGGGCCAGCCTTCATCGCAACGCCGATGACCGACGCGCAGATGGAGAAGAAGGCCAAGGAGAAAGGCATCTCGTTCGACGAAGCGGTCCAGGTCACTCTGGACGAGGAGCGCCCCGGCATCGTCGCCAAGCGGCGCGGCCGCGCGGAGGAAGTCGCCGCCGCGGTCACGTTCCTCTGCTCCGAACATGCCAGCTTTATCACGGGCGAGTTCCTCAGGGTCGACGGCGGCTCGGTCATGACCATGGGAGCTTAGCCTTCCTGATAGCCGGCGGTATCGCTTCGCCGTGCGAACTTCGAGAGGTTGCTATCGAAGGTCCACGTCGTAAGCGCGCCGACTCCGCGGCCACGGTCCCGGGAACCGCCGTCGGTAGCGGGGGCTTTTCACCGACCCCGGGGGATGCCCGGGCGAAAGGGTAGGCCATGTCCAGAGATACTGAAAAGCACCGCCAGTTGCTCGGCGCGTTGAAGGATGCCCAGGGCAAGGGCGACGGTAGCTTCGAGAAGGCCGTCACCGCCGCCTTCGAGCACGTCTTCGAACATCTCGGCCGATTGAACGACCACGTTTCGCCGAGCGGTCCCGACGGAAGCGACCGCCACTTGCAGCCGGGCGAGTCCCCGACGCTCCGGTAGTCCGGGGCGCGGACATCCTCCTGGACGGGTCCGACCGGCCCCGCCTCGGTCGTTCTTCGGTGTGTAGGGGCCGAAAGCGTCGATCCGGCGGCCGCTGCCTCGCGATGCGGATCAGCGACCCTGGTCGGCGCGAAATCGCCTGCCGTCAGCCGGTGCATCCGGGCACCGGCATGGCGGCGGCAGATCCCAGCCACCTTCGCGAAGGTGCATCTCACCGGTCTGCAGGCGGACCAACAGATGCTCCAGCGGCTCGGCGTGATAGGGCTTCTCCAAGACTGGAACGTCCCGTTATTTGCCCTCCAGTCCCTGCCGGCTGTGCGCCAACAGCCGACCTTGGGCTGTCAGGCGCTGAACCGCCGCTCTCGACCCTTTGCAGCCCCTCGGGAGGTCCGCTTCTAGGCTATCGACGAAATAGAGACTGGCGACCGAGATGGGTGGATTTCTGCCTGTCCGCTTTCGAGCGGTTTAGCGATGAAGCAGACATCACCGTTGCGCCCGATCTGAGATCTGCAGCAGGTGCAACTTCAGGATGTCGCTTCAGCGCACCGTACCCGGCTCGTGGATCGGGCAGCGGTTGAACCGCTCACGGAACTCGGCCGAATGCCGGTAGGGAGCGTTGCGGGCGCGGTTGATGTTGCCGAGAGGTCGGTGCGCTGCGAGGCCGGTCCACACGCTGAACCGCATCTCCTCATCCACAGCTTGGACCCGTGCAGGATCCCAACTGTCCTGCGGCTGGACACGGAGGACGCCGACCCGCCGGAACGGTGCCTCGTCCTCCTTCCATTCCACCGTAGGATCCTCGACCGGCTGGCGTTCGAGGTCGCGGCAGAGCTGCACCCGGAACTCCCACTCGCCGGCGATGCCAGCCATCTCGGACCGCACCGTCTCGCGGATCGCGTTCGGACGGCCGGAGGCTTCGATCTCGGCGCCGGACAGGGCGGTCAGGACGGGGGCGACCGGGACCAGCGAGAACTTGGCGATATAGTCACCGTACCGGAACGGCGTCAGGCTGTTATACGTCTCGCCAAGGGGGTTGACGTTGGGCGCGCCGCCCAGCGAGCCGATGGTGGGGCTGTCGACGCCCACCGCATGCAGAGCCTTGTTGACGCCGCGCAGGACCGTGGAGGCGGCGACCTTCAGCCCCTCGGCGCGGTCCGTGGTGCCGGCCAGCAGCTTGAGGCTGCCCAGGAACTTCTCTGCGTTCGGTGCCTGGAACACTTTGCCGTTGACCATGATGAAGTTCTGGGTCGTCCCCTCCGCATCCGGCAGGCGCTCGCCCTCGACGTCCAGCACCTTGAGTGCGAGGCCACGGGGCAGGGAGACCGCATCGGGAAGGATGTCGCCGGCGTTGGTCGACAACCGCATGTAGATCTTATGCTGGCCAGGAGTGGCGAACAGGCCTTGGGCCAGCTCGGGGGGCAGGCCCGCATCGATCGTCAGAGCCCCTTCAAGGATGCCATGCGACTTTGCGTGGACCGAGCGCACGGCATGGCCCGAATGCTCCGCGACCCGGCTCAGGATCTTATCGAAGGTTGGGTTGAGCTGCTCGATGGTCTGCCCTTCGTCCGGCAGCACCGCCTCAACGTCGGGAGTGTATCGCACCGGTGATCGCAAGGTCTGTCTCCCGCTGGCGGCCAGGACAGAACACCCGCTTACCCGGCGACGTTCCCGGTTGTGCGGCATTCAATCGCCCATGAACAAGGTGTGGAACGGTAGGGGGCCGGCGCGGCTTGTCGGCGGTGCGGTCTTTCTCTCTGCCCAGGCGCGGCCGCGATCCGCGGCCTTTGGACGCCGCGTCCTGATCCCAGCCTTCGTAGAATCACCCCGCAGGCGGACGACGCGTCGAGGATACGCCGATGACATTCCTTCGCTACGCCCCCGACATCGAGACGCCCGCTCCGGACGAGCAGAAGTCCATCGACGGCATCATCCAGGGGATGACCCAACAGTCGCAGGTGGTGGAGAAGCGCGAGCACCACGCCGTACGCGCGAGCCACGCCCAGAGCTCGGCCTGCGTCGTCGGGGAGCTGATCGTTCCAGAGAACGAGGCCGTCGCGTGCGACGAAAGGTCGATCTTACTCGTCCGGTCCGACTCGCCCGCCCCGAGCATTTGTCCACGCGGGAGCCTCCGAGGCCTTGGGGAGTTGGCCGGCATATCCCTCTGAGAGTGCCAACCATGAAGTTTCCAGCGAGCGCCCGTATCGGGCTGGCCACAGCCTCAATGGCTAGCGCCGCGACGCTAGCGCTTCCCGCCGCAGCCCAGAACATGGCTCCCGGTGCGGGCAACCTCACCCAGGTGGCGAGCTTCGAGCATCAAGTCACGGGCATCACGGTAAGCCGCGACGGGCGCATCTTCGTCAACTTCCCCCGGTGGAGCGAGGACGCACCGGTCTCGGTAGCAGAGTTGAAAGGCGGCAAGCCGATCGCCTATCCGAACGACGACTGGAACAGCTGGCGCAATGCCAGGAAAGACGAGATCGATCCCAAAACCCACTTCGTCTGCGTCCAGAGCGTCGTCGCCGACGCCCAGGATCGCCTCTGGGTGGTCGATGCCGCCGCGCCGGCCATGGCACATGTGGTCAAGGACGGAGCCAAGCTTGTCGGGATCAATCTGAACACCAATCAAGTCGTGAAGACGATCCCGTTCGACACCGGCACCGTCCTGCAAGCCTCCTACATCAACGACGTGCGGATCTCGCCGGATGGAAAGACCGCCTACCTAACGGATTCAGGTGCCGAAGGTGCGCTGATCATCGTCGATCTCGATAGCGGCTCGGCCAAGCGCGTCCTGTCCGGCCACTCCTCTACCATGCCGGACAAAAGCGTGACCGTGCAGTACGACGGCAAGCCCTTGCGCCGCCCTGACGGCCGCGGCGTCGAATTCTCGGCTGATGGCATCGCGCTCTCGCCAGATGGCAAGACGCTCTATTGGCAGGCAATCAAGGGCAAGACGCTCTACAGCCTCCCAACCGACGCGCTGACCGGTTGGGCAACAGCGTCCTTCGTGCCGGAGATGCTGAGCGACAGGACCCTAAGCGGAAAGATCGCCACGGTTGGGGAGAACGGCCCAGCCGACGGGCTGCTGATCTCGCGCAAGGACGGGCGAATGTACGTGACCTCTCCGCAGGACAACGCAGTGAAGGTGCGCGATCTATCCAAGGCGAACAGCGGGCTGACGACGTTGGTGCAGGACGACAGGCTCCGCTGGCCAGACACGTTCAGCGAAGGACCCGACGGCACGATCTATGTGACGACGTCCCACATTCAGGATTCGGCCGACTACAAGCCCGGCGCCCCTATCAGCCTGCCGACCGAGCTCTGGGCCATCAAGCCCACTCAGGGGGAGGTGAGCGGATCGACCGGTTCAGCCACCTCTCGCTAAGGACTAACCGGTTTCCTGCGGCTCACTGAAGCCTTCCCGGATCCTATCGCGACGAGACTTCGCGTTTCGGGACATGCCGACACACTCGGCATGTCCTTGCATTCAATCACTCATGGTGCATCACCCCCTAGCGAGCCGCGGCGCGTCTCAGCTCTCGATGGTGAGAGCGAAAGCTCCCTCGTCTTGTGATCGGATCTGGGCGGAGCCAAATGGCCCATCTGCCGCTTCGTCTACATTGGCGGCGTCCTCAGCATCTTGCACTCACAATCCCGGGCAGCGACCCCGGATACGTCCTGATCGAGGTTCGCTAAGCCGCTTTGGACATCTCGGGGGCGGATGGGGCATCCATCGCGCGCATGTAAACGTAAAGTAGGGTCGCGTACTCGTCGCACTTGTCTTTATCCTGCTTACGGATCTTGAGCATCTCCTTCAGGACCTTGACGTCGAGGCCCTCACCCTCGGCTTTGGCGAAGACTTCTTTCTTATTCTCCATGGGATCCGTGATCTCTTCCTCAATCCGCTCGATGGGCTCGATGATCGAACGGATGCGGTCGCCAGCCACGGCCACCGTGTCGGTCATGCGATCCTCATGCTTAGCCGAGGCGGCAATCTGCTCCGGTTGAGTGAGCGAGCGGTCAAGCCCAACAGTCCAAGAATGACGACCTTCGAGAAGCTTCGATAGGCGCGCATCCGTCTGGGTTGGGTCGCCAGTAGAACGTCCGCTTCAGGGCAAAGGGTATGAGTCCGCTACCCACCCCATCCGGACCTTCGGTGGAAGCGGGTTGAATGTCCGCAAGGGGTTAGGAGTTCGCTCGCCGCTTGCTCAGCTGTGCGCCACAAGCCGATATTCATCTCCAATCAATCAAGCGTCCGCTTACGGCGCGAGGGCAACCCGGCTGCTATACGAACCCGATGTCGGAGGCGACGCCCTTGAGTTGACGGAGACGTTCATCTTCATGCTGCCGCTGATCGCGCTTGGAAGCGCTGACCTGCGTCGCCACTAAGCGAGGATTGGACCGCTCACCCGCGCGCCTACAGGGCCGAGAGGTTCGGGAGCCGGTCCGCCTCGATTTCCGGCAGGAGGTGCATGACGGAGCGGGCATACTCGTAGCGCGCTACCGCGATCCCGTCTGCCCAGTCCGGCAAGGGACGCGCCATGATCTCGGTGACGTCGAGCCCTAGCTCGAAGCCAGCCCCAATTCCGGCCTCGACAGCATCGAGCCAGGCGAGCGTTTGATCGATGCCGCGGCGGCCGGCCTCCGCGGGGCCGTGCCCCGGGACAAGCAGACCGCAAGGGATGTCAGCGATCGTCCGCAGGGCGGTGCGCCAGCGCGGCAGATCGGCATCGGGCGTGGTCGCGGCGCGGTCGAGGAAGACGAGGTCGCCTGGGAACAGCAGGCCGGAGGCTTCCTCGAACAGGCACAGATCCTCCCGGGTATGGCCGGAGAGGCGCAGCAGCCGGAAGCGCCGCCCCCCGACATCCTCCGCACCCTCACGGGCTTCCATGGCGGGCTTGGGCACGCCCGTGCCCCGCATCCAGTCCCCGGCAACGCGGTACATCCCGCTCGCGAGATCGTTGCCGAACCGCGCGAGGTCGGTCCGCAGGCCGGGGCCGGCCCAGAGCACCGTGTCGGGAAAGGCGGTGGCGCCAAGGCTATGGTCGGCGTGGAGATGGGTGAGGTAGACCCGGACAACCGGTTTGCCCGTCAGGTCCCGGGCCAGGGCGTCGAGGGCCGTGCCGAAGCGGTGCGACGGGCCCGCATCGATCAGAACGCAGCCCTCACGCGTGTCCAGCAGGGTGACGTTGGCGATGGCGCCGCCGTTCTCGGCCGTGATCGCCTCCTGGGCGCCGTAGACCGTCCAGACGCCCTCCGCGATCCGGACCGGGTCGAGGACATAGCGGCGCGGGGCGGTCGCGGCGGCGAACGGGCGGCAGACCGCCGCCGCGGCCGAGAGACCGAGGGCGAGGCCGTGTCGGCGGGTCAGCCCGTGGGATCGCTCTCCTGCCGCCATCACGGCCTCCCCTGCATCTCGGCCGATTGGGCATCCGCGGGTGGAACCGCGGCCCGGGCGCGGAAGTCGTTGCCGGCGGTGTTGCGTGCCGTGACGGTCAGGGCCTCGGTCTCGGGCCCTGCGACCAGCAGCGTCAGAGTCGGGTCGTCGGCGATGGCCTCCGATAGGGTGAGGCTGGCGAGCTGACGGCCCGACGCGTCCGAGACCGTCAGAGTCTCCACGATGAAGAGCGGCACGTTGGCGATCATGCCGTTGTCCATCGGGTGCGTCATGCGCAGGCGAAGACGCAGGTCGTGCGCCTCGCGCCAGACCCGGCCGCGCATGCGGCCGAGATTCCTCCAGTCGACCTTCTTCTCGACCACGGGCGGGACGGAGCAGCCGCCTCCGGCCGCGTCGAGGTAGCGGCCGCCGACATGCCAGAGCCCGTCCCGGCGCGCGGCGGCCCGGATCGGCGTGCCCTGCTCGATCTTCATCCGGAAGGCCACGAAGGCCTGCGCGGCGGTGGGAACGAGTCGCAGGGTGAGCGGGAACGGGTTGAGGTCGGCGATGACGAGCAGTTCCTCGACCGGCCCGATCGCCCGTGCATCGACCGTCAAGGGCACCTGTGTCTGGTCCTCGGTGACCGGGGGCAGCGCAACGGCGACGCGGTCGTCGAAGATCGCGGGGAGGCCGCCGAGGTAGCGCTCTGCCATGCTCGGCCAGAGCGGTGAATCGAGGGGATCGCGCGTGGTGCTGGCGTTCGGCATAGGCCGGCCTGCCGAGCGGAGGACGGGCGATGCGGCGGGATTCGGCGCGGGCATGGGTTCGCCTCAGGGCGCGGCGGTGAGGGGCGGGACCGCGGGGGGCTCGGCCGGCACGAGCGGGCGGTCGGCCTCGCTCCAGCCGTCCGTGCCCTCGGCAAACCAGTAGACGCGGCGGTAGCCGAGATCGGCCGCCCGCCGCACCGCGTTCTAGGACATCCAGCAATCGGCCATGCAGAAGAAGATCAGCGGGTGGCCCCGGTCGCCGCCGCTCAGCCTGGCGAGCCAGGCCGCGAGGTAGGCGGCGAGCCGCGGCTCGATCGTGCCGCGGCCGGTCTCGGGCAGCCAGACCGCCCCCGGGATGGTCGCGTGCCGGTCGACGATCCGCCAAGCGCCGCCCGCCGGGTCGAAGCCGCCGCGCTGGGGCATCACGTCGATCAGCGCAGCGCCCTCCGTACGGAGCCGGTCGACCGCGTCGAGGTCGATGCGGGTGCCCCCCCTCACGGGCATGGTCACGGGGGCGCGGTAGTTCCGGACGCGCAAACCCGTGGCGGGGTCGATGTCCGCGGTCGTAGCAGCGGCCATGGCGGGCGCATCCCGCGCCGAACCGGACGGCGTGGCGCGGGCCGGCACCTGCGCAGCGGCGAGCAGGAGCACGAGCGCGGCGGCCATCATCGTTGCAGAGCGCGCAGGTGTGGGAACTCGCGCCTCGCCGTCAGGATGCGGCACTCGCGGTCGTCCTCCGTGTTCGGGCACTGGATCTCGACGCCGTCCGGATAGTGGCTGACATTCTCGCAGCCGGCGCGAAAGCGGCTCGCACCACCCTCCAGCTCCTCGACCTGCAGACCGCTGACGGTGCACTCCGTCTTCAGCATGAGGAGACGCCGGATCTGGTACTCCTTGATCCCCTCCGCGCGGATCGCGCCCGCCGGAGCGAGAACCGTGAGTAGGACGAGCGCTGCCCGCAGCATCGGGTCCGCTCAGCTCTTCGGCTGGCTCTCGACGTAAGTCCGAATCGCCCAGATCGCCTCCTGGCTCAGGATCCCCTCGAAGGGGGGCATTCGGTAACGGTCGTCTTTCTTGGCGCCGTGCAGGACGCGGGTGATGAACCAGCCGTCGCCGGCCTCGCCCGCCTCGACCTCGCGCAGGTCCGGCGCCATGCCGCCGGACTTGGCGTCGAGCCCGTGGCAGCGGGCACAGTTCTGGTTGTAGCCATTGGCGCCGATCTCGATCGCGAGCGCGTTGCCCGCGTAGGGATTCGCCGTGCGGATGTCGTCGCCAAGCTCCGGCAGACCCTTCGTGTCGATGGGTTGGGGCGCGGCGTCGCCGTGGGCGACGGCGGGCGCCGGCAACAGGGCGAGCGCCAGAGCGAGCGCCATCCCGCGCATGGCCTGAGTCGGGGCCTTGGTCATGGAAACCTCGAACGGTCGAGTTGGGTAAGCATCAGGGGGTGGGGTCGCGGACGGGGTCGAGCCAGATGCGCCAGGACTCGGAGCCGCTGACCTGCAGGGTGTAGGTGCCCGGCACCGCGATGGTGTGCGTCGCGCTGCCGCCGCCGCCGATGTGCAGGTTCTGGACGACTTCGCCCCGCGCATCCTTGAGGGCGAGGACAAAGATCGGGCCGTCGCTCTCGTAGCGGAGCACGGTGGGGGCCGTGATCGCGAAGGGCTCGGTCTGCATCGTCAGACGGCCCTGGAAGCGGGGCGGCGCGAGGATCGCGGCGAGGCGGTCGTAGCAGCGCAGGCGCTCGCCCTCCTGGCTCAGGGCGCGGCACTGCGCGAAGGCCGGGCGCAAGGCCGCCTCCGGCGCGGGCGCAGCCGCCGCGCCGACCGGCAGGGCAAGCCCGGTCGCGAGGATCGGCGACCATCTCACGGATCCGACCCGGTCGCGGGCGGCGGGCCCGCCTCCGGGTAGACGTCCCAGACCGGCTTGCCCTGCTGCCAGGTCTCGGGGCAGCCCCGGCAGCCCTTCATCCAGGCGTCCTGGAAGATCGCGAAGCGGATCTTGGCCCCCTCCATCACCGCGTCGGCGAGGTTGGCCTCGTAGAACTTGGTCTCCTGCAAGTCGGTGTTGACGAAGCGGGCACCCACGAACTGGGCGCGCTTGGCCTGCACCATCTCCAGGTCAGCGACCGTGAAATCGGCGCCGCTGAAATCGGCACCCGCGGCGCGGGCATGGTCGAGATTGGCGCCCACGAAGGAGGCACCCCGGGCCTTCAGGCCCTGCAGGAAGGCGATCTGCAGCTTGGCGCCGCCGAGATTGGCCCGGTCGAGCAGGGCGCCGCGCAGGTTGGCGCCGCGCAGGTCGGCACGGGCGAGGTTGGCACCGGTGAGGTCGGCCCCGCCGAGATCGGCGTTCCTGAGATCGGCGTGGCGCAGGTCCGCGCCGGGGCAGGCGGCGTTGGGAGCGATGGTGCAGCCGTTGATGATCCAGGGATCGGGCCGCTCCTCGCGGTTGACGATCACGGTCTGGGCCGCGGCGCCGGATAGGGCCGTGCCGGCGAGGATCAGGCCGGACAGGACCAGCGCGCGGGCGGGGGAAGCCTGCATCGGACGGGTTCTCGGATGTCGGGATCGGGAGAGGCGGCAACCCCTCTCCCCCGTCTCCCCGCGGGCGGCGAGACGTGCGGGGAGAGGGGACGTCTCGGGCCGGTCAGCCCGTCACTGCGCCGAGGCGGTGTCGGTCGGCACCTCGAAGACCCAGAACGAGCCGCCCTGGCTGACGAGCTTGGTCTGGTCGGCCATGTCGCCGCCCCAGAGCGGCACGGCGCCGCCGTAGCCCGAGGCGATGCCGATGTACTGCTTGCCGCCGTCCTCCCAGGTCATCGGCACCGAGACCACGCCCGAGCCCGTCTGGAAGGCCCAGAGCTCCTTGCCGGTCTTGGCGTCGAAGGCCTTCACGAAGCCATCCGAGGTCCCGGTGAAGACGAGGCCGCCCTTCGTCGTCATGGTGCCGGCCCAGAGCGGCATGTTCTCCAGATGCTCCCAGACGATCTTGCCCGTCTTCGGGTCGATCGCGCGGAGCGCGCCCACATGGGTGTCGAACTTGCGCTGGATGCGGAAGCCCTGGCCGAGATAGGCGGAGCCCGCCTTGTAGGTCACGTTCTCGGTCCAGTAATCCTCGGTCCAGTCGTTCGATGGGATGTAGAACAACCCCGTCTCCTGCGAGTAGGACATCGGGTTCCAGTTCTTGCCGCCGAGGAAGTTCGGCGTGACCTTGATCGACTTGCCCTTGCTCTGCCCGGCCTCGGGCGCCGGCGGGCGCTGGCCCTCGTTCTCGATCGGCCGGCCGGTCTTCAGGTCGTAGCCCTTGGCCCAGGTGATGTCCTTCACGAAGGGGTAGGCCGCGATCAGCGCTTCCGGCTTGTTGATCTTGCCGTCGCGGGCGGTGAGCTTGTCGATATCGGTGAGGATGAAGAAGCCGTTGCGGTCGGCATGCGCCCCGGCGCGGATCTTCTTGCCGTCCTTCTCGAAATCGAACAGGATGATCTCGTTGTTGCCCGAATAGTCCCAGGCGTCGTTCGGCGTGTGCTGGAAGAAGCCCACCGGCTCACCGGTCGAAGGCTCGATATAGACCTGGCCCGACGTGTAGAGGCTGTCGCCGGGCGAGCGGTAATGGTGGTTCCAGGGCGCCGGGTTGCCGGTGCCGATGATGAAGGTGTTGGTCTTCTCGTCGAAGACGCCGGTCTGCCAGGGGGCGCCGCCGCCGTGGCTCCAGGCCTCGACCTTCTTGCCGTCCTTGTCGGGCCAGGACGGGGCCTTGGCGTCGCCCGTCGGCGTCGAGTCCTTGCCGTTGAGGCGTCCCATATGACCCTCGACCATCGGGCGCATCCAGACCTCCTCGCCGGTCTCGGGATCGCGGGCGTAGAGCTTGCCCACCGCGCCGAACTCGTCGCCGGAATTGCCGTGGACCAACAGGACCTTGCCGGTCTTCTGGTCTTTCACGATGTTGGGCGCGCCCGTATAGGCGTAGCCGGCGGTGTGATCGTCGAACTTCTTGTTCCAGATCACCTTGCCGGTCTTGGCGTTCAGCGCGATCATCGAGGCGTCGAGGGTGCCGAAGAAGATCTTGTCGCCGTAGATCGCTGCACCGCGACTGACCACGTCGCAGCAGGGGCGGATGTCGTCGGGCAGACGGGCGGCGTACGACCAGATCTTCTTGCCGGTCTTGGAATCGAGCGCGAAGATGCGTGAGTAGGACGCCGTGATGTAGATGATGCCGTCGTGGACGAGCGCCTGGCCCTCCTGGCCGCGCTGCTTCTCGTCGCCGAACGAGAACGACCATTTCGGCTTCAGCAGGCCGACGTTGTTGATGTTGATCTTGTCGAGCGGGGAGAAGCGCTGGGCCTTCACGCCCATGCCGTACATCAAGACGTCGTTGTTGGTTTGCTGGTCGTTGAGGATGTCCTCCCAGGCGACCGGCTTCATCTCCTTGGCATCCTTCGCGTCCTTGGCGCTGGACGGGCCCCCGAGGGCCAGCGTCAGAGCCAGGAGGGACGATGCGGTTGCCAGGAGGTATCGGCGCGGGGATGCCGTCGCGTTCGAATGGGCCATGCGTCTCTCCCTGTCGATCCGATTGTTGCGGTGGATCGGCTTGTTCCGAGAGGCGGCAATCAGCTGCGTACGACCTCTCTCAGAGGACTATGAGAGCGAATAGCGCTTTCGCCGACATGGACCTTGGTACAACCTTTATATTAAATCCTTATTATTTTGGTTACTTCCTATGTCGATTAGGACATTTGCCAATGAAAATCTCGGATCAAGCCCATAAGAATAATATTTGACCAGCCTTTCTTGACGGCTGATGCGAGTCCCGGAAACCTCATCCGCGCAGCCGAGCGCATTTGAGAACCCGCAGTGCAACTTCTTCTGGTCGACGACCACGCCCTGTTCCGGGATGCCGTCCGACGGATCCTGCAGGCGGGCTTTCCCGAAGCCCTGATCGAGGATGCGGACTCGATCGAGGCCGCTACCGCCGCGCTCGGCCATACGCCCGGTACGGATCTCGTCATCCTCGACTTATCGATGCATGGAATCCGCGGGTTCGAGGGATTCATGGCAATCCGGGCCCGGTTCCCGCGGATCCCAGTCCTGATCTGCTCCGGGCTGGAGGAGGCCCCTATCATCCGGGAGGCGCTGGCGCTTGGGGCGGCCGGCTTCGTACCGAAGACGTCGAACCGTGCCGCCTATCTCGAAGCGGTCGCGCGCGCGCTGGAAGGCGAGATCTTCGTCCCGGACAGCGTGGCAGCCGCCCTCAGCGCCGGTCCGAGATCGACCTCTGTGGCCTCCGCCCGGATGTCTACCCTGTCCCACGCGCAGATGAACGTGCTGATCCTGATCAAGCAGGGCCTCAGCAACAAGGAGATCGCGCTCTGCCTCGGCATCGGCATGTCGATGGTAAAGACGCACGCGACCGAGATTATGAGGAAGCTCGGCGTCCGCAGCCGGACCCAGGCGGTCATCTTCGCATCCGCCCTCGACTTCAAGCGCATCGGTACGGGCGGATGATCGACACCTGGTCACATTATTCGGCGTGTTCCATCCGGTTTTACTGCCTGAGGCACCAAGCAGCATATCGCGCATTATCGATGCCGCTACAGCCATGTTAGATGTGCGGGAGGAACAGGACGAAGTTTGCGGCTCAGCAACGTAGAATGGCAGCTTCCGGCCTGTGAACCAATGTCGGCTTTCTACCCCTGAGCGGACCTTCGTGGCAGGCTGAGAAAGCCGATCCCAGCTCTCAGAACCGGCCCGCCAGAGTCAACCGCACGGCCGTGGGCTCGACCGGGTGGAAGTGGCGATCGGCCACGCCCCCGGCCTCGCCGGGCAGGCGCGACTCGTAGAAGTACGTGATCTGGTCGGCCCGGGCGTTCGTCAGGTTCAGGATGTCGAGCGACAGGCTCACCCCGTTCTCGAAGTTGTAGCCGACGCGGCCGTTCAGCAACGCGGTGGGCTTCGAGCGCACCGCGTTGTCCTCGATCAGCGGGCGCGGCCCGAAGTAGCGGAAGCGCAGCGAGCCGAACCAGCCGAGACCCTCGCCGAAGGTAATGCCGGCCGACGCGATGGTCGTGGGCGCCTCCGGCACGCGGCTGCCGGCCGGGTCGCGGTCGGCGAAGCGGGCGTTGGTAACCGTGAGGTCGCCCTCGAGCCGCAGCCAGGGGGTGACCGCGTAGCGGTTCGTCCACTCGATG
Source organism: Methylobacterium sp. CCH5-D2 (assembly GCF_001556475.1). Taxonomy (NCBI): domain Bacteria; kingdom Pseudomonadati; phylum Pseudomonadota; class Alphaproteobacteria; order Hyphomicrobiales; family Methylobacteriaceae; genus Methylobacterium; species Methylobacterium sp. CCH5-D2. The sequence goes on from NZ_LSIX01000167.1 coordinate 44,965, forward strand.
CCGAGGCGGCGGGTCGGCCGGCTGGGCTCGGTGGTGCCGGTATCGCCCTGGAACAGGTTCTCGGAGGCGAAGTCGAGCCGGAACAGCGCGACCGCGGTCTCCAGCCCGGCGATCGAGCGGTTGCGGATCCCGACCTCGTAGCCGGTCGAGGGCACCAGGAAGGGCGAGCGGGCGACGTTGAACAGAGGGCTCGCCGGGTCGGTCGTGGCCGTCACCCCGCGCACGTCGTTCGAGTGGAAGCCGCCGCCGTAGTTCAGGTAGAGCTCGGTCTCGGCCCAGGGCCCGAGCACGAGCCCGAGCTTCGGGTTGACGATGCCGTCGCGGGCGCGCCCCGAATTGGCCGGCGTGTCGGAGCGGACGTCGGCGTAGTAGCCGTCGGCGCGGAAGCCGACGCTGGTGCGCAGCCAGTCGGTCCAGCGCAGCCGGTTCTCGTAGTAGAAGGCCGCGCTCGCCTCCAGCACCCGGTCGTCGAGCACCGTGGAGCGGAAGAGGCGGTTCGTCGTGTTGAAGAGCCCGACCCGCATGGCATCGGTGCGGGTCTGGAGGCCGATCTCGTTCTCCATCGGCAGCCCGACGAGATCGCCCTGGAAGACGTGGGCAACCTCACCTCCGCCCAGCACCCGGTCGTCGAGCTGGCGGAACTGGTCGCCGTTGACGGGGTCGTTCAGGAAGTAGGTGAAGTCGTTCCAGAGGTTCATCCGGTAGCGGATGACGTAGGCGTTCGCGCGCGTGATGCCGGTCTCGTCCGTCTGGCTCCAGCGCCCCGAGAGCGAGAAGCGGCCGGTATCGCCGCCATCCGTCGGGTCGAGAGTGCCGTAGCGGCCGATGATGCCGTCGGCGACCGCGCGCTCGGGGATCTGGTTGGTGGCGTTCCACCTCGCCCAGTAGGCCATGCCGGTGACCGAGAACCCGTCGAGCGCCGTGCCCTGGCTGTAGCGCAGGACGCCGTTAAGCTTCCGCAAGTTGTCGGGCACCTCCCAGGGGCCGTCGTAGGTCTGCGCCTCGCCGGCCACCAGGAGGTTGCCGGTGCCGAGCGGCGCGGAGGCGATCGAGAGCGCGCGCCTGTAGCCGAAGGAGCCGAGCGAGGTCAGCGCGACGTTCTGCGCGACCGTGTCGAGGTAGTCGATCCGCACCGAGCCGGCGGAGGCGAAGTCGCCGTCGCGCACGAAGTACGGCCCCTTGTGGAACTCCACCGCCCCGACGAGTTCGGGGATCAGGAAGTTGAGGTCGGCGTAGCCCTGGCCGTGCGCGTGGGTGCGCATGTTGACCGGCATGCCGTCCACGAACAGGGCGATGTCGGTGCCGTGGTCGAGGTTGAAGCCGCGCAGGAAGAACTGGTTGGCCTTGCCCTCGCCCGAGTGCTGCGTGACGATGAGGCCCGGCACCTCCTCCAGCACCTCGCCAGGCCGCGTGACGGGCCGGCTGTTGATCTGCGCGCCCGAGATGATGCCGCCGCTTGCCGCGTCGACCGGGCGAAGCGCGCCGCCGATACCCGACACCCCACCGACGTAGCCGGCGCTGGCCGAGGCCGGACCGGCAGCAGCGGCAGTTGGCGCGGCCACGGCGCTCACCGAGATCTCCGACAGGGTGACCTCGTCAGCGCGAGCGGCCTGCGCGCCGGCACAGGTCGGGGCGATACAGAGGGCGGCGGCCAGGGCGCCCACCGAGAGTGAACGCGGGACTGGCGGAGGCTGAAGGATGGACATCGGGGCCTCGGGCAACGGCAGTGGCACGTCACCGCGAACGAGGCCGATGAGGGCACGCCGCAGACCGCGCGCCATCACCAACACCTGCCGACACACCCCGTCCGGCACGCTCCGCGTGTGACCACGATGGACGGCAGGTCTCCTGGCTCGCGGGTCGCTGCCCTCTCACCGTCTTCCCGGGCGA
>NZ_LSIX01000016.1:0-200 GCF_001556475.1 Methylobacterium sp. CCH5-D2
CGTCGGCATGGAAGTCACCAGCTACGAATCGGCTGAGATCGACACCTTCAACTGATCCGGCGGCTGCGCGAGCGTCCGCGCGCCGAACCCCCGATCCCATTCAGGAGAGACATCATGACTTGGTCCGCCCCCATCGTTCAGGAAGTCTGCGTCGGCATGGAAGTCACCAGCTACGAATCGGCTGAGATCGACACCTTCAA
>NZ_LSIX01000168.1:0-1319 GCF_001556475.1 Methylobacterium sp. CCH5-D2
CACCGCCCTTTTCCCGGACGCCTGGAGCGCCAGCGGAAGGTGATCCGGGATCCAGAGGATGAAGCGCCGCCAAGCGGCTCGATCTTCGGCAACGGTGCAGTGAGCGGACGCTGCGCGTCTTCTTGTGCTGGGTCCCGGATCACCTTCCGCTGGCGCTCCAAGCGTCCGGGAAAGCGGTGGTGGGGTGGGAAGTCCGGCGATCCTGCTCAGTCGTCCCGGCTGTCCGGATGGGCGGCGATCAGCCGGTCGAGATCGCCCCGGTCGAGGGACGCCGGGGGCCGCGGCAGCGCGGCGGCCAGCTCGCGGGGGGTGGCCGCCCAGAAGTCGCGCGGGCGCCAGCCGAGGCGCCCGAGCCCCAGCGCCAGCGCCGCGTCCCACGGGAAGGCGGGCCCAGGGGCGGACCCGGGGCCCGGCGCGCTCCCGCCCGTGGGGTTCAGGGGCGCGCGGAATCCTCCGCGGGCTCCCCGAAGGCCGCGACCAGCGCCGCGCCGAGCGCCCCCGTGACGGCCTCCAGCCGCCCGGCGAGCGGCAGGCGGGCGACCGCGCGGTCGTCGAGGTCGTGGCCGCCGCCCCGGAGCGCGGCGCCCAGCAGCGCGATCAGGTCGCGGGCGGCGAGACGCCCGCCCGAGAAGCGCTCGGCGAGGCCGGCGAGGTCGCCCGCCTGCAGGGCGTCCTCCAACTCGGCGAGCGCCCCGAGGGTGAGGCAGAGGGTGAAGCGCTCACCCCCGAGATCGAGCGGCACCTCGCCGCGGCGGCGGTTGGCCATGGCTCAGGCCGCCGTGAAGGCGAGGAGGCCCGCCGAATCCAGGCTCATGTCGAAGGTGACCTCGCCCGCGTGGTCGCCGCGGTATTCCAGCGCGGTGATCTGGAACGGGCCCTCGATGGTGCCGAAGCCCGGCACCACCACCTGGAAGGTCTCGACCGCGCCATCGAAGAAGAGCTGGCGCAGGCGCAGGTCCGAGGCCTGATCGCGAAACACGCCCGCGCCCGAGACCGCGGCGCGGCGCACGCCCGCCCCGGCCAGCAGCTCGCGCCAGCGCCCGGCCGAGTCGGCGTTGGTCACGTCGACCGTCTCGGCGTTGAAGGCGATCTGCCGGGCGCGCAGGCCCGCCACCGCCGCGAACCCGCCCGCGCCGTCCCCGGCCCGGATCAGCAGGTCCTTGCCCCTCTGCGCACTCATCGATGTCTCCAAGTCAGGGGGATCCCCAAGGGCCTCAGGCCCTTGGGCAGGGTTCGGGGCGGGGCCCCGGGGTTGGAACCTCCGACCCGGCTTCGCCGGGCCGGCGGTTCCAAATGCAGGGCTCTGCCCTGCACCCGCG
>NZ_LSIX01000169.1:0-6715 GCF_001556475.1 Methylobacterium sp. CCH5-D2
CTTCCCCGCCGGCGACGCGCCGAAGCCCGGCGCGGCCGACCTGATCAAGGACACCACCACCGCCACCTTCCGGCAGGACGTCATCGCCGAGTCGATGAACCGCCCGGTTCTGGTCGATTTCTGGGCGCCCTGGTGCGGTCCCTGCAAGCAGCTCACCCCGGTCCTCGAGAAGGCCGTCACGGCGGCGGGCGGCGCGGTCGTGCTCGTCAAGATGAACATCGACGAGCATCCCTCGATCGCCGGGCAGCTCGGTATCCAGTCCATCCCCGCCGTCATCGCCTTCCAGCGCGGCCAGCCGGTCGACGGCTTCATGGGCGCCGTCCCCGAGAGCCAGGTGAAGGAGTTCATCGCGCGGCTTGCCGGTCCCGCCGGCCCGAGCCCGATCGAGGCGGCCTTGGAGGAGGCCACCCGCCTGATCGCGGAGGGCGACCTCGCGGGCGCCTCCGAGATCTACGCGGCGATCCTCGAGCAGGAGCCCGACAACGTCGCCGCGCTCGCCGGCCTCGCCAAGATCCAGCTCGACGCCGGCGAGCTCGAGAACGCCCGCCAGGTGCTCGCCATGGTGCCGGAGGCCAAGGCCGCCGATCCGGCGCTCGCCGGCATCCGGGCGGCGCTGGAGCTTGCCGAGCAGGCGGCCTCGCTCGGCGACCTCGCCGGGCTCCAGGCCCGGGTCGAGGCGAACCCGGACGATCACCAGGCCCGCTTCGACCTCGCGCTGGGCTTGGCCGCCCGGGGCGACCGCACGTCCGCCGTCGATCACCTGATCGAGATCCGCCGTCGCGACCGCGACTGGAACGAGGACGGCGCGCGCAAGCAGTTGCTGCAGTTCTTCGAGGCCTGGGGCGTGATGGACCCGGACGCGATCCGCGGCCGCCGCAAGCTCTCGACGCTGCTGTTTTCCTGAGGCGGCATCCGAGAGAGGCGCCATGAGCACGCATGCGGGCTACCGGAGCCCGGCCGATTGCCCGGCCGTGATCCCGGTCTTTCCCCTGCCCGGAGCCCTGCTGCTGCCGCGGGGCCAGATGCCGCTCAACATCTTCGAGCCGCGCTACCTCGCGATGGTGGACGACGCGCTCCGGACCGACCGGGTCATCGGCATGATCCAGCCGGATCCGGAAGGGTCGGGCGGCTCGCCGATGAACCCGCGCCTCTACCGGGTCGGTTGCCTCGGGCGGCTGACCCAGTTCGCCGAGACCGGCGACGGGCGCTACCTGATCTCGCTCACCGGGATCAGCCGCTTCCGGATCGAGAGCGAACTCGCCACCGCCAGCGCCTACCGGCGCTGCCAGGTCTCCTACGACGACTTCGCGGTGGACTTCGCGGCGCGGGCGGGCGAGGAGCGGGTCGACCGCGAGGGCGTGCTCAAGGCGCTGCGCGACTTCGTGGAGTCGAACGACCTCAAGGTCGACTGGGCGGGGATCGAGGAGGCGCCGAACGAGGCCCTCGTCAACGCGCTCTGCATGATGAGCCCCTTCGGCGTGCGCGAGAAGCAGGCCATGCTGGAGGCGCAGGACCTGAAGACGCGGGCCGAGATCCTGATCGCGGTCACGCAGATGGAACTGGTGCGCGGATCCGGCCCCGAGCCGACGCTGCAATGACGAGAGAGGTGAGCGAGACGTGAGCATGGCCAACGAGATCACCACCCCTGTCGAGGCGACCCGCGTCGATCCGAAGCTCCTGGAGATCCTGGTCTGCCCGCTGACCAAGCAGACGCTGGAGTACGACGCCGGCCGCCAGGAGCTGATCAGCCGCTCGGCCAAGCTCGCCTACCCGATCCGCGACGGCATCCCGATCATGCTGCCCGAGGAGGCCCGCCCGCTGACCGATTGAGCCCGGCCGTCAGCGGTTCGGGTCGCGCCGGATCTGGTTGATGTTCTCGTTCGAGAGGTCGGCCGAGATGTTGTCGGCGCGCGGCACTCGGCCACCGGCCGGGTAGTGGTAGGTGAAGCGTGGCCGGCCCGGGACCTGCTCTGGCTGACCGGCACGGAGCTTGCGCAGGTAATCCGCCCCGTCCCGATCGGTGAAGGGCTGGCGCGCCTCGCCGCAGCCCTCGCAGACCGAGACCAGCCAGGACTGCCACAGGCCGTCCGTGCGTTGCTGCATCGACTCGGCGCGCTCGCGATGGGCCGAGGCCAGCGTGACGGTGTCGAGATCGCTCTGCTGGGCGGGCTTGGGCAGGCTGCCGAGCCGATCGAGCGCGGCCTTGCCGCCGTCCTGGGCCCGCGCGCCCGCGGTGAGCAGGATCAGGACGGCGAGCGACGATCTCCCGGCCATGGCGTCGTCCTCCGGAGTGGCTTCGCGGTTGCCCGGGGAGAATGGGCCGCCGGTCGATCGGTTGCTGCCCGAGCGGGCGGCCGGTCCGGCGCAAAGGGATTAGGGCAAGGGCCCCGGGGCGGGTTCAGACGCGGTCTGCGTACTGCGCCTCGCCGTTGCCGAACGACCCGTTCGCTGCCCTCACCTCCGCGAGGTTGATGGAGACGTCCTCCGGCCGCAGGCACGCCCGCGCCGGGAGCCGCGCGCGGTCGCGGCCCTGCGCCTCGTCGGCGCGGCCTTCCGCGCGGCTGCGACCGTTTGAACCGGGGCCCGGCCGATTCAGCTCCCATACAGATACACTCGGGCACGTGACGGGTCGGGATCTGAACAAGCCCGACGTCCCGACAGCAAAGCTTGGGCGTTCGCAAGAATTCGGCGTCATATTCTCGCCGTTTCCCAGATCTAACCGGGCGTATCGCCTGAATGACGGACCCGAAGGGTCTCGCAACGAGAAAACGCCGCGCGGCTCGCGCGACGAGCCATACGATTCTGCCTCATGGGGAGCACATGACCTCGACCTTCACCGCCCTCCGCCTCGCTGCCGGCCTCGCCCTCTCGGGCCTCCTGCCGGCCACAGCCGCCCAGGCGGGGGACTACACCGGCACGTGGCGCGTCGAGCTGGTGACCGAGAGCGGGATCTGCGACAGCCGCTACAGCTACGCCGTCTCGATCCAGGAGGGGCAGGTGCGCCTCGCCTCCGCGGCCGAGGCCGGAACCCGGATGAGCGGGCGCGTCGAGGCGGACGGCACGGTGGGGCTCACGGTCTCGAACGGTGGCACCAGCGGTGCCGCCTCGGGGCGCCTCCAGGCCCAGACCGGCGCTGGCACCTGGAAGGTCTCGTCCCTGTGCTCCGGCCGCTGGACGGCGCGGCGCGGCAACACCCGCACCGCCCAGGCCGAGTGATCCCGGCGCGACGGCCTACGCCGTCGCCAGCCAGGCGCGCGCCTCCTCGAGGCGGGCGCGCTCGAACACCCGGATCTGCGCGGGCGAGACGAAATTGAAGGTCTCGGCCAGCGCCTTCAGCCAGGGGGCGTCGGTGACGAGCGCGACGTGGCTGACGCTCTTCATCATCGAGAGGCCGAAGCGCGGGTCCTTGAAGAAGGCCGCGGGCTCCATGCCCTCGAAGGCGCGGATGTCCTCCAAGAGCTTGAGCTTGCCGCCCCGGTCGAGGTCGGCCTTCATCGCGGTCATGGCCGCGTCCATCTCCGCGTCGGTGATCTTCCCGTCGACCACGATCTCGGCGACGTTGGTGTCCGGCTTCTTGGTGTAGCTCAGCACTGATCGGGCTCCTCAGGGGGCCGTTGCGGCGCGCCACTCTCCTACAAAAAGCTCTGCGGGTCGACATCGACCGCCACGCGCACGCTTCCGCGAGGCTTCGGCGCGCGCGCCAGCCAGTCGCGCAGGTAGCTCTGCAGATCGACGTTGCGCTCGGTCTTCACGAGCAGGCGGAAGCGGTAGCGCCCGCGCACCAGGGCGAGCGGCGCCTCGGCGGGGCCGAGCACCATGGCGCCGGGCGGCGGCTCGGCCGTGCGGGCGAGCGCCTGCCCCTGCGCCTCCGCGGCCTCGCGCTCGGCTGCCGAGACGATGAGCGCGGCGAGCCGCCCGAAGGGCGGCAGGCCCGCGGCCTCGCGCGCGGCCACCTCTTCGGCGTAGAAGCGCTCGGCGTCGCCCGAGAGCAGGGCGGCGATCACCGGGTGGGTCGGCTGGTAGGTCTGGACCAGCGCCCGCCCCGGCCGCTCGCCGCGTCCCGCGCGGCCCGTGACCTGCTGCAGCAGCTGGAAGGTGCGCTCGGCCGCCCGCGGATCGCCGGAGGTCAGGCCGATATCGGCGTCGAGCACGCCCACCAGCGTCAGGTGCGGGAAGTTGTGGCCCTTGGCCACGAGCTGCGTGCCCACCACGATGTCGCATTCCCCGGCCGCCACCGCCTCCAGCTCCAGGCGCAGCCGCTCGGCGCCGCCTGGGAAGTCGCTCGACAGCACGATGATGCGCCGGTCGGGGAACAGCTCGGAGACTTCCTCCGCGATGCGCTCGACGCCCGGCCCGCAGGCGGTGAGGTTGTCGAAGGTGCCGCACTCCGTGCAGGCCTGCGGGCGCGGCTCGGCGTAGCCGCACTGGTGGCAGACCAGCGCTTTGCGGAAGCGGTGCTCGACGAGCCAGGTCGAGCAGTTGCGGCAGCGGTAGCGGTGGCCGCAGGCCCGGCACAGCGTCAGCGGTGCGTAGCCGCGACGGTTGAGGAAGAGCAGCGACTGCTCGCCGGCTGCGAGGTTCGCCTTGACGGCGTTGATCAGCGGCGGGCTCAGGAAACGGCCGCGTTCCGGCCCGTCGAGGCGCATGTCGATCGCCCGGATGTCGGGCAGGCGCCGCCCGCCGAAGCGCTCGGGCAGGCGGACGTGGCGGTAGCGCCCGCGCTCGGCGTTGACCCGGCTCTCGATCGAGGGCGTGGCGGAGGCCAGCACCACGGGGCAGCCCTCCAGGCGCCCGCGCACCACCGCCATGTCGCGGGCGTGGTAGTGCACGCCGTCCTCCTGCTTGTAGGCGGATTCGTGCTCCTCATCGACAACGATGAGGCCGAGTTTTCGGAAGGGCAGGAACAGGGCCGAGCGGGCGCCGACCACGACGCGCGCCTCGCCCGCCGCCACGGCCGCCCGCAGGCGCTCGCGCCGCCGCCCGCCGACGCCCGAGTGCCACGCGGCCGGGCGCACCCCGAAGCGGGCGGCGAAGCGGTCGAGGAACTGCGCGGTCAGCGCGATCTCGGGCATCAGGATCAGGGCCTGCCGGCCCGCCCGGACGCAGTGCGCCACGGCCTCGAAATAGACCTCGGTCTTGCCGGAGCCGGTGACGCCTTCGAGGAGGACCGGGCCGGGGGCCGCCGGCTCGGCATGGGCTAGGCTCTCTCCGGACCCGCGTGATGCTCCCTCTCCCGCACGGGAGAGGGAACCCGCGCCCGGTCCGGCAGGGTTCGGGTCCGCCGCCGGGAGAAGCGCTGTGCCCGGTCCGGCGATCAGCGCGATCGCCGCCGCCTCCTGCGCGTCCGAGAGCGGCACCCGCGGGTGGTCCGGGTCGGGCGGGGGCGCCACCGCCTCGGGCTCGACCGCGACGGCCTCCAGCGCGCCGTCGTCGATCAGCCCGTCCACGACGCCGAGCGAGACGCCCGCCGCCTTGGCGAGCGCGCTCTTGCCGTGGAGCGCGCCGTCGGCGGCGGCCTCCAGCACCTTCCGGCGGGCGGGCGTCGCGCGGGCGGGCGTCTTGCCGGAGACGCGCACGCCGACGCGGGCGGTCTCGCGGGCGGCGGCCTCGTCGGGTAGGCGCAGCACCATGGCGAGCGCCGAGCCCTTCGGGGCGAGCGTGTAGCGGGCGATCCAATCGACCAGCTTGCGCAGCGGCTCGGAGAGGGGCGGGGCATCGACCCGGCCCGTCACCGGGCGCAGGTTCGAGCCGCCGGCCGTGTGCGCCAGCCCCCAGACCACGCCGACCGTCTCGCGCGGCCCGAGCGGCACCTGCACCACGTCGCCCTCCGCGAGGCGCAGACCCTCGGGCACGACGTAGCTGTAGGCCGTGTCGAGGGCGAGGGGGATCAGGATCTCGGCGACGTCGGTCATGGAATCCGGGTTCGCGGGGTTTTCCGAGCCCCGTTCCGGGTCCGTACCATAGGGCGCGGGAAAATGCGGCGCCCGGTGTCGCCGCAACGCTCAGCGCCGCCGCAACGTGCGGGCGAGCGGGATCGCCGCGAGGCTCAAGCCCGCCATCGCCCAGAAGGCCCGCGTCCCGAACGCGGCGTAGAGCGGGCCGGAGGCCAGCGTCACCAGGGCGCCGGCGAGGCCCAGGCCGACGCTGCCGTAGAGCGTGAGCGCGGTGGCGCGCAGGCGGACCGGCACCCTCTCCGCGATGAGCCCGAGGCAGGCGAGGTGCAGGAGCGCGAAGCTGAGGCCGTGCAGGGCCTGTGCGCCGACGAGCCAGGGCAGGGCGACGGTCTGCGCCGCGATCGCCCAGCGCAGCGCGCCGGCGGCGGCGGCCAGAGCGAGACCGCCCGCGAGGCCGGTCCGCTCGAGGAGGGGCTGGCCGAGAACCAGGAAGACCAGAACCTCGGCGGCCACGGCCTCGGCCCAGAGCAGCCCCGCCATCCCCGCCCCGATCCCGGAGGTGCGCCAGAGGATCATCGCGAAGGCCTCGTGCAGGCCGTGCGCGCCGATCACCAGGGCGGCGATCAGGAGCGTCCGGCGGAAGGGCCCCGGGCGCAGAAGGGCGCCGAGGCTCGGTTCCGGCCCGGGGCCCGGTCCCGTGCCGGCTCCCGGACCGGCCGACCCGCCGGCCTCGGCGCGACCGTCCGGCAGGCGCCCGGCGAGGCCGCCCGCGGCGACGAACAGCGCGGCACCGGCCAGGATCGCCGCCGACAGGCCGCGGG